>JBCCMW010000473.1:0-2456 GCA_039026175.1 Pseudomonadota bacterium | reverse complement strand
GCGCGCGCGCCGCAGCGCCGCGGCGAACCAGCCCGCACCGCCCAGCGCCAGCAGCCAGCCGACCAGTTCGGCCGCGGCCCCGCGCCCGGCGATGCCCAGGGCGAGCGCCAGGCCGACCGCGGCCATCAGGGCGGCAAACAGGACTTCGCGCCGGTGCCGCGTCTCGCTCATCCGCCGCCACCCCGGTGCGCCTCCGGGCCGCGCGGGTGCGCGTCCGCGCGGCGCCGTTCCGCGTCCTCGCCGCCCCAGTCGCCCAGCGTTGCCTGCCATAGCGCCAGCGCCGCCACGGCCGCTGTGTCGGCCCGCAGCACCCGGGGACCCAGACCGACAGCCAGCGCGGCCTCCATCGCCGCCAGCCGCGCGATCTCGGCATCGTCGAACCCGCCCTCGGGGCCGCAGAGCACCGCCCAGGGCGCGCCCCGCGGCTGGGCCGCCAGCGCCGCGGCCGCCGGCGCGCGGGCCACCGGCCGGGGCGCGTTGAACCCGGCCGCGCGCTCGTCGCACACCATCAGCCGCCGTCCGGTAGGCCAGGCCGCCAGCAGCGCCTCCAGCCGCACGGGCGTGGCGACCTCGGGCACATGGGTCAGGCCGCACTGCTCGGCCGCCTCGATCGCATGGGCCTGCAGCCGCGCGACGTTGACCCGTTCGGCATTGGTCAGCCGCGTCAGGCACGGCACGATCCGCCGGCAGCCAAGCTCGGCCGCCTTTTCCACCACATAGTCCGTGCGCGCCTTCTTGAGCGGGGCGAAGATCAGCCAGACATCGGGCGGCAGCACCGCGGGGGCCAGCCGCTCGGCCAGGGCCAGCGTCGCGGCGCGCTTGCCGGCCTCGGCCAGCCGGGCCAGCCATTCGCCGTCTTGGCCGTTGAACACGCACACGGTGCCGCCGGCCGTCAGCCGCATCACGCTGACCAAATAGTGCGCCTGATCGCGCCCCAGCGCCAGCGCATCGCCCGCCGCCCAGGGCCGGGCGGCATCCTGGCGCGGCACATGGAGCCTGATCTTCGGCAGCGGCTGTGGCATGACCCCTCCATGGCCGACCCCACGCATACCGCCGCCGCCGCCGCCGCCGCCAGCCCCGCGGCACGCCCGAGTGCCCCGCCGGCGGGGACCGTCGCCGATGCAGCGCCCGGCAATTGGGTCGACCGGTACGCCCCGGCGGGTTGGCGGCCGTACCTGCGACTGGCGCGCGCCGACCGGCCGATCGGCACCTGGCTGCTGTGGCTGCCGTGCTTGTGGGCGATCGCGCTGGCCGCCGGCGTCGACGGCTGGCGCTGGCTGGATCTGTGGCTGGTCGTCGGCAGCGGCATCGGCGCGCTGCTGATGCGCGGCGCCGGCTGCACCTGGAACGACCTGCAGGACAGCGACATCGATGCGCGGGTCGCGCGCACCGCCAGCCGGCCCATCCCGGCGGGCCACGTCACACCGCGCGCCGCCGCGCTGTGGATGGTGGCCCAGGCGCTGACGGCCTTCGCGATCCTGCTCACCTTCAACGCGACCGCCATCGCCTGGGGCATCGTCGCGTGCCTGCCGGTGGCGGTGTACCCGTTCGCCAAGCGATTTACGTGGTGGCCGCAGGTGTTCCTGGGCATCGCGTTCAACTGGGGCGCGCTGCTGATGTGGATCGCGCATACCGGCAGCCTGGGCTGGCCGGCGGTGGCGCTCTATGCCGCCGGGATCGCCTGGACGCTGCACTACGACACGATCTACGCGCACCAGGATCGCGAGGACGACGCGCTGATCGGCGTGCGCTCGACGGCGCGGCTGTTCGGCACGCGCACACGGGCCTGGCTGTACGCTTTCGCCCTCGCCTCGGCGGCCGCGGGCGCCGGCGCGCTGGGGCTGGCAGGCGCGGGGCCGGCGGCGTGGCTGGGCCTGGCGGTGCTGGCGGGCCAGATGCTGCAGCAGGCTGCGACCATCGACATCGACGCGCCCGAGCGCTGTCTCACCCAGTTTCGCGCCGCGCGGTTCGGCGGCATGGCGCTGGCATTGGGCCTGGGCGCCGATGCCACGCTAGGCGCGTTCTAGCGCTCAGGGCGCGTCGCCGGGCTCGGACAGATGGCGCCGCATGCGCCGCACCGAGAACCAGACCAGGGCCAGGATCGGCAGCGCGGCGACGGCGGTCACCAGCGTCTTGGGATATCCTGCCGCCTCGGCCACCGGCGCCAGCAGATAGGCCGCAAGGCTGACGGCGTAATAGCTGATGGCGACGACCGACAGGCCTTCGACCGTGGCCTGTAGGCGCAACTGCAGGGCAGCGCGCCGGTCCATCGAGGCCAGCAGCCGGCCGTTCTGCCCCTCCAGCGCCACGTCCACCCGGGTGCGCAAGAGCCCTGCGATCCGGCTGGCCCGGGTGGCCAGGTCCGTGAGCCGCTGCTCGGTCGCCCGGCAGGTGCGCATCGCCGGGTCGAACCGGCGCAGCATGAACTCCGAGAAAAGCTGGCGGCCGAGCAGCCG
>JBCCMW010000472.1:0-2479 GCA_039026175.1 Pseudomonadota bacterium | reverse complement strand
GCCAAGGCGGCGTAGAGCCACGCCGCCTTGGCCCGGTCCACGGGGGTGGACTTCATCAGCGTCCAGCTACCGGCATCCTGGTAGCCGACCTTCATGCCGTCTTCCCAGTATTTGCCGTGGGGGCTGGGGGCCATGCGCCACTTGGGCGTGCCGTCCTCGTTCACGACCGGCAGGCCCTCTTTCACCATGTCGGCGGTGAAGGCGGTGTACCAGAACATCTGCTGGGCGATCTGGCCCTGCGCCGGCACCGGCCCGGCCTCGGAAAACACCATGCCCGCGGCCGAGGGGGGCGAGTATTTCTGCAGCCACTCGACGTACTTCTCGATGGCATAGACCGCGGCTGGCGAGTTGGTGGCGCCGCCGCGGGCGACGCAGCTGCCCGTCGGCTGCGAGTTCTCGTTGACCCGGATGCCCCATTCGTCGACCGGCAGGCCGTTCGGCTCGCCCACGTCGCCCATGCCGGCCATCGACATCCAGGCATCGGTAAAGCGCCAGCCCAGCGACGGGTCGCGCTTGCCGTAGTCCATGTTGCCGTAGACCTCGACGCCGTCGATGGTCTTGCCGGTGAAAAACTCGGCGATGTCCTCGTAGGCCGCCCAGTTCACCGGCACGCCCAGGTCATAGCCGTACTCGGCCTTGAACTCGGCCATGATCTCGGGGTCGGTGAACCAGTCGTAGCGGAACCAGTAGAGGTTCGCGAACTGCTGGTCGGGCAACTGGTACAGCTTGCCGTCGGGTCCGGTGGTGAACTTGATGCCGATAAAGTCATCCACGTCCAGCGTGGGCAGGGTGACGTCCGCGCCTTCGCCGGCCATCCAGTCGCTGAGCGGGCGCACCTGCTGGTAGCGCCAGTGGGTGCCGATCAGATCGCTGTCGTTGACGTAGGCGTCGTAGATGTTCTCGCCCGACTGCATCTGGGTCTGCAGCTTCTGCACCACATCGCCCTCGCCGATCAGGTCGTGGGTGACCTGGATGCCGGTGATGGCGGTGAAGGCCGGGGCGAGCACCTCGCTCTCGTACTTGTGCGTGGTGATGGTCTCGGACACCACGCGGATCTCCATGCCCTGGAAGGGTGCGGCGGCGTCGACGAACCACTGCATCTCGGCTTCCTGCTCGGCGCGGGTCAGCGACGACAGGCCCGCGATCTCGTTGTCCAGGAACTCGGTGGCCTCTTCCATGCCGGCCATGGCCGGACCGGCCATCATGGCCAGCGCCAGCGCCGTGCTGGCGGTCAAACGTGCGATCATTGGTTTCCTCCCGGTGTCGTTTGATCGTCATCGTCGGTTTCGGTCGGGGTCGTCGGGGTTGTGGCGGTCGCGCGCAGGGCCGCTACACAAAGATGAACACCAGCGCGGCGTAGACGGCGCAGACGGCCAGCGCCCACCACAGCGTCACCGCACCGCCCGCCAGAAAGCCCAGGCAGATGAAGGCCGAGCCGAGCAGGCTGATAAACAGCCGGTCGCCGCGCGTGGTCTCGATCATCAGCACGCCGCGCCGGGGCGTCTCGGGGAACAGGACCGCGATCAGGGTCATCGCCGCCAACAGCGCGACGATCACGGCAAAGAACGCCGCCGTCTGCCAGATCCAGCCCATCCAGGACAGGTCCATCAGAGCGATCCCTTCAACTTGGCATAGAGCGCATCCTGGGCCGCGGCCGAGGTGCAGCGCAGGAACGCCTCCTCGCCATTGATAAAGCGCAGGAAGATGCCCGGCGGCTCGTCCGGCGCGGGCACGCTGATCATGGCCACGTGCTGCGTGTTCACCATGGCAGCCCCGCGCTGGGTAATCCCGTCGGCGGCTTTGATCTCGATCCAGGCCATCGCGCGCTCTCCCGTCCCGTCAGACACGCCCGAGCGCGAAGCCGCGCGCGATGTAGTTGCGCACAAAGTAGATCACCAACGCGCCCGGGATGATGGTCAGCACGCCCGCGGCCGCCAGCAGGCCCCAGTCGATGCCGGCGGCGGACACGGTGCGGGTCATGGTGGCGGCGATGGGCTTGGCCTCGGTCGCCGTCAGGTAACTGGACAACAGCTCCTCGACCCAGCTGAACATGAAGCAGAAGAACGCCGCCACGCCGATCCCGCTGGCGATCAGCGGCATGAAGATCTTGGTGAAGAACCGCCCGAAGCTGTAGCCGTCGATGTAGGCGGTCTCGTCGATCTCGCGCGGGACCCCGCGCATGAAGCCCTCCAGGATCCAGACCGCCAGCGGCACGTTGAACAGCGTATGCGCCAGCGCCACCGCGACGTGCGTGTCGAACAGGTAGACGTTCGAGTAGAGCTGGAAGAACGGGAAGGCGAACACCGCCGGCGGCGCCATCCGGTTGGTCAGCAGCCAGAAGAACAGGTGCTTGTCGCCCAGGAACTCGTAGCGCGAAAACGCATAGGCCGCCGGCAACGCCACCGCGACCGACAGCACCGTGTTCAGCAGCACGTAGATGATCGAATTGATGTAGCCCCAGTACCAGGCGGGGTTGGTG
>JBCCMW010000471.1:0-2505 GCA_039026175.1 Pseudomonadota bacterium | reverse complement strand
GCCGGGATCGACACGTTTCTGATCCATCGCGTCGATCTTCAGGCAATCGGGGATCGCTTGAGCGGATCCGAGACCGATGCCTAACTCCGCTGCAGACGAGGACACCGACGGCCGCTCGCTGACCGGGGCGTTTACCGGAGGGGCTGCCCGAGGCCGACGCCGTACAGGCCGACAGCATGGCCCAGGCCAAGGTATGGCCGCGCGACCCGATGGCCTGGGACGGCCGGGTGCCGACGGTGCCGTTCACGGCCGAGAGCCCGGCCGCGGTCGAGACCGCCCCAACGCAGATTGCCGACGCTGATCGCCGACGCTGATCGCCGACAGGGGCGCAGGCCCGCGATCGCCACGGCGCCCCGGCGAAAGGCCCGGGTTTCAGCCGGGGCGCGCGCCGGCGATGGCGCGCAGGAGGTCGGCGCGGCTGACGGTACCGACGGCGGCGCCTTCGGCGACCACGCGGAGGGGGCCTTCGGCCTCGGCCGCAAGGCGCGCCATGTCGACGGCGCGGGTACCCGCCTCGACGGTGGCGGCGTCGGCCGGGAGGGCCGCGATGGCAGCGGCGTCGCGGTTCATGATCTCGGCCGCCGTCAGCACCGTCAGCGGGTTGAGGTTGGCCACGAAGGCCGCGACATAGGCGTCTGCGGGCCGGGTCACGATGTCCTGCGGGGTGCCGCACTGCACGATGCGCCCGCCCTCCATGATGGCGATGCGGTCGCCCAGCTTGAACGCCTCGTCCAGGTCGTGGCTGACGAACACGATGGTCCGCTTGAGCCGCGCCTGCAGCTCCAGGAGCTCGTCCTGCAGACGCGTGCGGATCAAGGGATCGAGCGCCGAGAAGGGCTCGTCCATCAGCAGGATGGGCGCCTCGCCGACCAGCGCCCGCGCCAGACCCACGCGCTGTTGCATGCCGCCCGACAGTTCGGCGACCTTGCGCTCGGCCCAGCCGTCCAGGCCCACCAGCGCGAGCTGCGCGCGGGCCCGTTCGTCGCGCGCGCGCCGGGTCAGGCCCGCGAACTCCAGTCCCAGGGCGACATTGTCGAGCACGTTGCGCCAGGGCAGCAGGCCGAATTGCTGGAACACCATCGCCACCCGGGTCGAGCGCAGGCGTCGCAGCGTCCGCGCTTCGGCGTTGGTGACGTCCTCCATCCCCGTGCCGCCGTCGATCAGCACACGGCCGCGGGTGACCGGGTTCAGCGCGTTGACGGCGCGCAACAGCGTGGACTTGCCCGAGCCGGACAGGCCCATCAGCACCACGATCTCGCCCTGGCCGACGGTCAGCGTGCAGTCGTGCACGCCCAGCACCTGGCCCGTCTCGGCCTGCACCTCGGCGCGGCTGAGGCCGCGGTCCATGGCGGGCAGGGCGCTGGCCGGCTGCGTGCCGAAGGCGATGGAGACCGTCTCGAAGACGATCGCGGGATGGGGCGCGGTACTCACTTGGCGTCGCCGAGGCGCATCAGCCGGTCGAGCAGGATCGCGACCACGACGATGACCACGCCGCTCTCGAACCCCAGCGAGGTGTTGACCGAGTTCAGCGCGCGGACCACCGGCACGCCCAGCCCGTCGGCGCCCACCAGCGCTGCGATCACCACCATCGAGAGCGACAGCATGATGGTCTGGTTGAGCCCCGCCATGATCTGCGGCAGCGCATAGGGCAGCTCGACCTTGAGCAGCTTCTGCGTGGGCGAAGCGCCGAACGCGTCGGCCGCCTCGATCAGCGGGGTGGGGCAGGCCGAAATGCCGAGGTGGGTCAGCCTGATCGGCGCGGGCACGACGAAGATCACCGTCGCGATCAGCCCGGGCACCATGCCGATGCCGAAGAACACGATGGCCGGGATCAGGTAGACGAACGAGGGCAGCGTTTGCATCAGGTCCAGCACCGGGCGCATGGCGGCATAGAGCCTGGGCCGGTGCGCGGCCCAGATGCCGAGCGGCACGCCCAGGCCCATGCAGACCACACAGGCCGAGAGCACCAGGGTCAGGCTCTCGGTCGTCTCCTCCCAGTAGCCCTGATTGATGACGAAGAGCAGCCCGCCCGCCACCAGCGCCGGGGTCTTCCAGCCCCGATGCAGCGCCCAGGCGAGCGCGGAGATGACGGCGACGACCACCAGAGGGTGGGGCGCCTGCAGCACCCAGAGCAGCGCTTCGATGAACAGCTCCAGCCCCTCGGCCAGCGCGTCGAAGAAGCCGGTGGCATTGTCCTGCAGCCAGTCGAACACGACCTCGGCCGCATCCCCGACGGGGATCTTATAGTCCTCGAACCACTCGATGGCCGGATCTCCTCGGGCTGCCGGTCGGGGGTGCGCGCCGGGGGCCTTAGGCTGCCTCGGGCCCCGGTGGTTGCGGGCCTTTGGCCCCGGCGGTTGGGGGCCTTTGGCCCCGGCGGTTGGGAGCTTTTGGCCCTGGCGGTTGGGGGCCTTTGGCCCCGGCGGTTGGGTGCCTTTGGGGGCCCGGGCTTGGGGCGGCAGGGGCTTGGGGGCACGGGCGGGGCACGGGCGGGGCACGGGCGGG
>JBCCMW010000470.1:0-2522 GCA_039026175.1 Pseudomonadota bacterium | reverse complement strand
AGCTTGCCGTCGGTCTCCAGCACCCGCTGGATCACGAACATCACGTCCGGGCGGCCGGCGTCGTACTCATCGAACACGATGGCCGTGGCGTTGCGCAGCGCCCAGGGCAGAATGCCCTCCTGGAACTCGGTGACCTGCACGCCGTCCTTCAGCTTGATCGCGTCCTTGCCGATCAGGTCGATCCGGCTGATGTGGCTGTCCAGGTTTACGCGGACGCAGGGCCAGTTCAGCCGGGCCGCGACCTGTTCGATGTGCGTCGATTTGCCGGTGCCGTGGTAGCCCTGGATCATGACGCGGCGGTTGTGCGCAAAGCCGGCCAGAATCGCGAGCGTGGTGTCGCGATCGAAGCGGTAGCTGCTGTCGAGCACCGGCACGCGATCGCTGGGCTCGGCGAAGCCCTTGATCGTCATGTCGATGTCGATCCCGAAAGTGTCGCGCACCGAGACGTCCACGGACGGCACCTCCGCGGGTCCCAGCTTGCCGCCGTCTGCCATGCTCGCTCTCCTGGAATCCTTCCCGCACACCATAGACTGCGCGGTCATTGGGACAAGCCGGCGGCCCGCCTGATGCTGCGCAGATCGTGCCAAGGGTCGCGCGTCGAAACCGCGGCGAAACGTCCGCGGCGCCCGCAGCTATCGGTTTAGCGCCGGGATGTCGAGCGCTTCGTGCGGCGGCGCAGCATCCGAGCCGGCGGGGGGCGCCTGCCCGGGCCCCCACAAGGCCCCCCAGACTAGCCGCCAGACTAGCCCCTCGACGCTGTCCTAGATGTACCCAACGATGGGTCCCGCTGAGCGCCCCTCGACGGGTCCGGCGGCATTCCCTGTGACGGATCTTCGGCACTGCCTGATCCGGGGCCCGGGGTGGGCCCAGAGGAGGGGCCAGAGGAGGGCCCAGAGGAGGGGCCAGGGGCGGGCGTCGGGGCCGCCGTCGAGGCCGGCGTCTGGGTCGGCGCCGGGCGGCCCAGCCGGATCGGCCCGCGCGCCGTATCCGGGTCGACCGCGCGGCCCTTCTGGGTGACGGCGATCAGCCCGCGTGCGGCCAGTCGGCCCGCCGCGGCCCGGATCAGCGGCATCTGCGCGCGCCACGCCTGGGCGTCCAGCCGGCGCGCAGCCTCGGAGGGGCAGATCGTGGCGCCCGGACGCCGCGCGGACAGCGTTTCCAGCACGGCCCGCTCGACCTCGTCGATTGGCGCGGCCCGGTCGCCGCCAGGACCCGGCATCGCGGCCAACGGCTCAGCGGGTGAAATGCGCGCTGTGCTTGAGCAGGCGCCAGGCCTTCAGCACGCGAGGCAGGCGGCCCGGCTGCGGCTCGTGCCCGCCGTTCATATCCGGGTGCAGCGCCTTGACCAGATCGTTGTAGCGCTGCCGGATCTCGGCCAGCGCCGCGACATCGTGCTCCAGCCCCAGCGTGTCGAGGGCGGCGATCACCTCGCGCGGCAGGCGCCGCTGCCGGGGCGGCGGCGCGCTGGTCCCGCCACGACCCGCGCCCGGGTTGCCCGGGTTGATCGTGGCATTGTCGCCCAGGACCTCGTGCAGGTCGTTGAAGCCCCAGCGCGCCCAGGCATCGCCGTTGGCGTGCGGGTTCATGCCCGCGCGATTGGCCGGCCCCTGGCCCATGCGCCAGGTCTCGCGCCCCCACACCCGGTCGCTGTCGCGCGCGGCATCGACGTCGGCGACGCCGTACCCCTCGAAAAAATTCCAGGCCTGGTTGTACTGGCGGACGTGGTACAGACAAAACCAGCGGTATTCGTTGATCTGGTCGCGGCTTTTCGGGGCGCGGTAGTGGGCTGGTTCGTTACAGCCCGGCCACTCGCAACAGCCGTGCGCGCTCTCGACCCGGCCCGACATGCCGCGCATACGCGCCCGCCGCCGCTTGTCCGCGGCGACGCTGATGTCGTAGTCCAAAGGCGAGCGCCGCGACATGGGCCTCCGTCTCCGTGGGGTGGGTGCCGGCGGACGTGCCCGGACACCCGGGATAGTAGCCAGCTCGGCGCAAAGACCAACTCTTGACAGGGAGCGCGCGATGGCAGTTGCCGAACGGATCCGTGAAAAACTGACGCAGGATTTCGCGCCCGAGGCGATGGAGCTGCGCGACGACAGCGAGAAGCACCGCCACCATTCCGGCTGGCGCGAAGGGGGCGAGAGCCACTTTCACCTGACGATGGTTTCGGCATCGTTCCAGGGCCAAAACCGCGTCGCGCGCCAGCGCGCGGTCTATGCGGCGCTGAAGGCCGAATTCGACGCTGGCCTGCACGCGATGTCGATGGAGCTGCGCGCGCCGGGCGAGTGACCCGCCACCACCGGGCCGGGGGCGGGGGCGCTGCATAGCGAGGCCCGCGGGTCGGGCGCTAGCTAGCGCTCGAGCCGGCGGAGCGCGGCGCGGATGTCGGCCATCTCCTCGCTGCTGCGCCTGGATCCGCCGTCGCTGTCACCGGCGGTGTCCTCGCCGATGGCGGGCGGTTCCGGCGCGCGGGGGGCAGGCGGTTCCGGCGCGCGGGGGGCGGCCGGGGCCTCGCCCCCGCT
>JBCCMW010000469.1:0-2530 GCA_039026175.1 Pseudomonadota bacterium | reverse complement strand
CCCCCCCCCGGCCCGGGGCCCCCCCGGGGCCCCCCCGCCCCCGGCGCGGGGGCCGCCCCGGGGGGCGCCGACCCCCGCGCGGGGGACGCCCCGGCGCACGCCGAACCCCGCGAGGGGGACGCCCCGGAGCACGCCGGACCCCGCGACGGGGACGCCCCGGGGCACGCCGGACCCCGCGACGGGGACGCCCCGGGGCACGCCGAACCTCACGACGGGGACGCCCCGGAGCGCGCCGAACCCCGCGACGGGGGCGCCCCGGGGCACGCCGGGCCCCGCGACGGGGGCGCCCCGGAGCACGCCGAACCCCACGACGGGGGCGCTGCGGCGCCGGTCGGGCCTGCGGTGGCACTGTCGGCCGACACGCTGTGGGACAAGCCGGACGGGCGGGCGATGGCGGCGCTGTTGGACGGGCTCGCCGCCGCTGCCTCGGTCGAGGACCCGGGCCTGCCGGGCCAGGCCTACCCGGCGTTGGTCGATACCCTGGCCCGCGCGCGCACCGCCCGGCCCGACCCGCGCACACCGCATCCGCGGGTCGCGATTTGGGGCACCATCGAGGCGCGGGTGGCGGCGGCGGATCTGACCATCCTGGCCGGCCTGGCCGAGGGCGGCTGGCCCGCCACCGCCGACACCGGCCCCTGGCTCAACCGCCCGATGCGCGCGACGCTGGGCCTGCCCAGCCCCGAGCGCGAGATCGGCCTGTCGGCGCACGACTTCCTGCAGGCCGCCTGCCGACCCGACGTGGTCCTGACCCGGGCCGAGACGGTGGCCGGCACGCCGCAGGTCCCCGCCCGCTGGCTGGTGCGGCTGACCACACTGCTGCAGGGCACCGCGCCCCAGGCGCTGGCGGCGATGCGCGCGCGGGGCCGGGCGTGGCTGGACCTGGTGCCCACACTCGCCGAGCACCCGCCGCTGCCGCGCGCGCCGCGACCCTGTCCAGCGCCGCCGCTGGCGCTCCGCCCCCGCCGATTGTCTGCGACCGGGCTGGAGCGGCTGATCCGGGACCCCTATGCGGTCTATGCGCGATATGTGCTGGGCCTGTGCCCGCTCGACCCGTTGGGGGCGGCGCCGGATGCGCGCGACCGCGGCGAGATCCTGCATGCCGTGATGCACCGCTTCGTGGCCGAGACGCGCGCCGGCCTGCCCGCGTCCGAGGATGCCGTGGCGCGGCTGATGGCCATCGCCGACGCGCTGTTGCCCGCGCTCTGTCCGCGGCCGGATCTGAGGCGGCTGTGGCGTGGGCGGCTGGAACGGGCGGCGCCGGCGCTGGTGGCGCGCGAGGCCGCACTGCGCGCCCTGGCCCGCCCCGCAGCGGCCGAGATCGAGGGTACCCTGACGCTGGCCCTGGCGGGCGGGCCCTTTACCCTGACCGCCCGGATCGACCGGGTCGACACGGCCGCCGGCGGCGGGGCGCGGCTCTACGACTACAAGGCCGCGCAGGTGCCGAGCGACAAGCAGGTCGGCACGTTCCAGCACCAGGTGACCCTGGCCGCGCTGATGGCGGCCGACGGCGGGATCGAGGCTCTGCCGATGGCCTGGCCCGAGGGGGGCGGCTATCTCAGCCTGTCGTCCGAGCGCACCACCGACCTGGCCGTGGCGTTCACCACCGCCGCGGGGCTGGAGGCCTATCGTGCCGACTTGGTGCGCACGCTGGCGCCCTACGACGACCCGGCGCACGGCTACCTGTCGTGGCGGGCCATGCACTCGGTCGACGACATGGGCGACTACGACCATCTGGCCCGGCGCGCCGAATGGGCGGGGCCGTGAGCGTGCCGCCCGACAGCGCCGGCGCAGCACCTGCGGGCCCCGCGCCGACGGCGGTGCAACTGGCGGCGGCGGACCCGGCCCGCTCGGCCTGGGTCGGCGCCAACGCGGGCTCGGGCAAGACGCGGGTTCTGACCAACCGCGTCGCGCGCCTGTTGCTGGCAGGCTCGGCGCCCGGGCGGATCCTGTGCCTCACCTACACCCGCGCCGCGGCCGCCGAGATGCAGAGCCGCCTGTTCGGCCAACTGGGTGCCTGGGCGATGCTGGGCGACGACGCGCTGGCTGCCACCCTGGTGGCGCTGTCGGGCGGCACTGCGGCGGTGGATGCGGCGGCGCTGGCCCGGGCGCGGCGCCTGTTCGCGACCGCGCTGGAGACGCCCGGGGGCCTGCGCATCCAGACCATCCACGCCTTTTGCGAGCACCTGCTGCGCCGCTTCCCGCTCGAGGCCGACGCCCCGCCGGGCTTTGCCGTGGCCGAGGAGCGCCAGGCCGCGATGCTGGCCGAGGACGTGCGCCGCGCGATGGCCGAGAGCGCTGCCGCCGGCCGGGACGACGCGTTCGACCGTCTGGCCCGACGGCTGAGCGACGGTGCGGTCGAGGGGTTGGGCCGCCAGATCGCGCGGCTGGCCCCCGCCATCGCCGCCCCGGCCGACGTGGCCGACCGGCTGGCCGCGCATTACGGCGCGGCGGCGGCCGACGGCGCCGAAGCGGCCGTCGCGGCCGGGGTCTCGGCGCTGGACTGGGCCGCCGTGGCGGCGCTGGCGCCGAT
>JBCCMW010000468.1:0-2532 GCA_039026175.1 Pseudomonadota bacterium | reverse complement strand
GCACGGATCGCGGGATCATCGTCCAGCGCCGAGACCCGGCTCACCGCCTCGTCCACCGCCGCGGCGATTTCGCCCGAGATCGTCCCCGCGGCGAGACGCCCCGGCGTGTCGTCGGCCGCACCGCTTTGTTGTGCCGAGAATCCTCCGTCCATCGCCGTCTCCCCTGGATTAGCCGGTGGGGGGAAAGTGGCCTGCTACGCCTTCCATTTCGTTGACGTAGTGCGCCCTCGCGCACGCCAACCCCTGGGCTGCCGAGCGTTCCCGGCCCGTGGCACCGACGCCCCGGCGCCGGTCGTGCCCGCCGCCCCGCCGACCGGCCGAAGGGCCGCAGCGGGGCGACAAAAAAGGCGGACGCCCAGGCGCCCGCCCCATCGCGCAGCAGCGCGCCGCGATCCGGCGCGCGCGGCCCCGTCAGCGGCTGCCGACCACGTTTTCCAACATTTTGAGGAAGGTCTGCTCGTTGCCGATGCCCGTCAGCGTCTCGCCGTTGGCGCGCACCATCTCCCAGCTCTCGCGACCGATCGCCTGCACGCGCACCACGCGCTCGTCGGCGCCCGTCGGGGTGATGTCGAAGGCGGTCAGCTCGTCGTTCGCGGCGACCGCGACGTCGTGGCCGTGCTCCTTGAGGTGCTTCTCCGCAGCCTCGGCCAGCATCAGCAGCTTCGCGCCTTCTTTCACGTCGTTCATCATTTCTGCTCTCCTTTGCTTTGGCGGCGGCCACGGCGGCGCCGCTTCGTCCCGCGCGGCTGCCAGAGAACGGCGCCGCACGGGTCTCGACGGAGACGACAGCCCCCGCCTTACAACGGCCAACGCGCCATCCGCGCGCCACCGTCGCCATTGGCTGGCAAGCCGGCCGTGTTCCCCACAGAACACTACGGCCGGCGCAGCAGTTGAGGTTCAGCCGACCGAGCCCTCGAGCGAGATTGCGACGAGCTTCTGCGCCTCGACCGCAAACTCCATCGGCAGCTCTTGCAGCACCTCCTTGCAGAAGCCGTTAACGACAAGCGCCACGGCCTCTTCCTCGTCCATCCCGCGCTGGCGGCAGTAGAAGAGCTGGTCTTCGTCCACCTTGGAGGTGGTCGCCTCGTGCTCGGCACGGGATGAGCGATTCTTCACTTCGATGTACGGCACCGTATGCGCCCCGCAGTCGCCGCCGATCAAGAGGCTGTCGCACTGCGTGAAATTGCGGCTGTCGCTGGCGCGCGGGTGCATGGTTACCAGCCCGCGATAGGTGTTCTGCGCGCGCCCGGCCGAGATGCCCTTTGACACGATGCGCGAGCGCGTGTTCCGGCCCAGATGGATCATCTTGGTGCCGGTGTCGGCCTGCTGGGCGTTGTTGGCGATGGCGATCGAGTAGAACTCGCCCTGGCTGTCGTCGCCGCGCAGGATGCAGCTGGGATACTTCCAGGTGATGGCCGAGCCGGTTTCGACCTGGGTCCAGCTCACCTTGGAGCGCGCGCCGCGGCAGTCGGCCCGCTTGGTGACGAAGTTGTAGATCCCGCCCTTGCCGTTCTCGTCACCCGGGTACCAGTTCTGCACGGTCGAGTACTTGATCTCGGCGTCGTCCATCGCGATCAGCTCGACGCATGCGGCGTGCAGCTGGTTCTCGTCGCGTTGGGGGGCGGTGCAGCCTTCCAGGTAGCTTACGTAGCTGCCCTTGTCGGCGATGATCAGCGTCCGCTCGAACTGGCCAGTATTCTCGGCATTGATGCGGAAGTACGTAGACAGCTCCATCGGGCAGCGCACGCCCGGCGGGATATAGACGAACGAGCCGTCCGAGAAGACAGCCGCGTTCAGCGTGGCGAACTTGTTGTCGCGGCTCGAGATGACCGAGCCCAGGTACTTTCTGACCAGCTCCGGGTGGGTCTGGACGGCCTCCGAGATCGAGCAGAAGACGACGCCGTGTCGAGCCAGCTCGTCCTTGAACGTCGTGCCGACGCTGACACTGTCGAACACCGCATCGACGGCGACCTTGCGGCCCTCGATCGGCGCGCTCTCGGCGCCTTCGACGCCGGCCAGAATCATCTGTTCGCGCAGGGGAATACCCAGCTTCTCGTATGTCTTCAGCAGCTCGGGGTCGACCTCGTCCAGGCTCTTGGGCTTTTCCTTAAAGCTCGCCGGCTGGGCGTAGTAATAAAGGTCCTGGTAGTCGATCGGGGCGATGTCCAGCATCGCCCAATCGGGTTCGGGCTGCTCTAACCAGCGTCGGTACGCCTCGAGCCGCCATTCCAGCAGCCATTCGGGCTCGTTCTTCTTGGCCGAGATCAGGCGCACGATGTCTTCGCTCAGACCTTTGGGCGCGTACTCCATGTCGACATCGGTCGACCAGCCGTACTTGTAGGTGCCCATCGAACGGACGGTATCGATCGTTTCCTGATCGACCCCGTCCTTGACGTTGACATCCAGCGCGCTCATCGGCCGTTCTCCTCGTCCGGTGCGCGGGAGCCCGCGCGTCACACCCTCAAGCCGCGCGCTCGGCGCGCCTGCGGTACAATCTGGTCCAGGTCTCGGCGAACGCCTCGACCTCGGCAG
>JBCCMW010000467.1:0-2536 GCA_039026175.1 Pseudomonadota bacterium | reverse complement strand
TGCGATGCTGACGGTGCGGGCCGGCGTCGATCCCGCGCTCGCCATGCTGGGGGCGATGGCGGTGGCGGGGGCCGGCGGCTGGGCGGTGGGGGCCGTCTGTGCGCGGAGCCACGGGATCTACTTTATCATGGCGACGCTGGCGTTCGGGCAGATGGCCTATTCCCTGGTGTTCGAGGCGCCGTTCTTCGGCGGCGACGACGGGGTGCCCGGGGTGCCGCGGCTGGATCTCTCGGCGCTGGGCATCGATCTGATGGACAGCCGGACGTTCGCGCTGTTCTGCCTGGGCGCGCTGGCGCTGTCCTACGCCTTCGTGGCCGCCATCCTGCGCTCGGGGCTGGGGCGCAGCCTGACGGGCATCATGCACAACGAACAGCGGATGCGGGCGCTCGGCCTGACGGTCTGGCGGGTCAAGGCGGACGTCTTCGGTCTCTCGGGCCTGATCGCGGGGCTGGCGGGGGCGCTGGCGGCGCAGCACGTGATGTTCGTCTCGCCCGACCTCTTGGCCTGGACGGTATCGGGCGAGGCGCTGGTGGTCGTCATCCTGGGCGGGCTCGGCACGCTGGTCGGCCCGATGCTGGGGGCTGCGGCCTTTGTGACGCTGAAGTACGAGGTCAGCGCGCTCACCTCGTACTGGCACCTGGTGGTGGGGCTGATCCTGATCGCCGTGGTGATGAGCCGGGCAAACGGGGTCGTCGGCTGGCTGGAGGATACGCTGGCGGCCCGTGCCGCCCGCCGTGCCGCCCGCCGCCGCCGCGCCCGCACGCCCACGCCCGACGATCCCCCCGGCGTGGCGGCGGAGTGAGCCGGTGCTGGAGACCCGGAACCTCTGCAAGGCCTTCGGCGCCATCGAGGTGACGCGCGACGTCTCGATCCGGCTGGAGCGGGGCGAGCGGCGCGTGATCCTGGGCCCCAACGGCGCGGGCAAGACCACGCTGTTCGGCCAGCTGGTCGGCGAGATCGCGCCCGATGCCGGCAGCATCCACCTGGACGGCGCGGACATCACCGGGCTCGGCGTGGCCGAGCGCGCCCTCAGGGGCCTGTCGCGCAGCTACCAGAAGAACACGCTGTTCGACGGGCTGACGGTGGGCGAGAACCTGGGCCTCGCCGCCTCGGTCGCCACGGGGCACGCGCGGCGGCTGTGGCGCGACAGCCTGGCCCAGGCCGAGGTGCGCGAGACCGTGGCCGAGGTCGCGGCCCAGCTCGACCTCGCGCCGCACCTGGGCGCCAAGGTCAGCGCCGTCTCCTACGGCGTGCGCCGCCAGTTGGAGGTCGGCATCGCCCTCGCCACCCGGCCGACGGTGGTGCTGATGGACGAGCCGACCTCGGGCGTGGGGCCCGAGATGGCGCGCGCCTTCCACGCCGTGCTGGCCGGCCTGCCGCGCGCGCTGACCCTGCTGATCATCGAGCACGACATGGACCTGGCCTTTGCCGTGGCCGACACGATCACGGTGCTGAACCACGGCGAGGTGGTGTTCGACGGCCTGCCCGGCGCGGCGCGCGAGAGCCCGATGTTGCGCGACATCTACCTCGGCACCTGGGCCGACGGGGCGGCGTAGGCCGGGCTCAATCGGCCACGCCGTCGGGGAAGTACGGCAGATGCTCGACCCGCAGCCGGTCGGCCTGGGTCGCCACGTGGGCGGCGATCGCCTCCAGGGGCGCGAACCAGCAGTCGCCGCGGGTCAGCACGTCCTCCAGCCACGCCTCGACCAGCCGCCAGCGCGCCAGCCGGCCGGTCAGGAACGGGTGCCACACCGGCATCCACAGCCCGCCGGTGGCATAGGCGGCCTCGAACTCCTCGAAGAAGGCCCGCAGCCCGTCCGAGGGCGCGCGGACCGGCATCAGGTAGCCGATCTCTTCGTAATGGGCGAAGGGCGGCCAGTCGTCGTTGCCCCAGTGCGGCGGGATCTCGACGATGCGGCCCGCCGCGGTCTGCATCAGGTACGGCACGTCGTCCGCCATCAGCGAGCTGTCATAGGCGAAGCCCTGGTCGATCAGCCGGTCGATCACGCCTTGGGTGGCGTTGTAGACCGGCGCGCGGTAGCCCCGGGGTGCCTGGCCGGTCATCCGCCGGTGGGTGTCCATCGCCCGGCCGAAGAGCTCGGCCTCGCGCGCGTCGGCATGCGCGGTCGGGTCCTCGTGACGCCAGGAGTGGTGGCCGATCTCGTGGCCCGCCGCCAGGATCGCCTCGACGGCGGCGGGATAGCGCTCCATGCACCAGGCGGGCATGAAGAAGCTCTGCGTCAGGCCCAGGCGGCGATAGGTCTCCAGGATACGCGGCACGGCGACCAGCGGGCCGTAGCGGCCCATCGAGACGGGGTAGAGCCGGTTCTGCGAATCCGCCGGCCGCGCCGTGTGGATCAGGCTGTCTGCGTCGATGTCGAAGGTGATCGCACAGGCGCAGCGCGCGCCCCCGGGCCAGTCAATCGCTGCCATCCTGCTCTCCTGCACCTGTGGGGCCCGCCTCCGTGCGCCGCGGGCGGCGGCCCGCCTCCGTGCGCCGCGGGCGGCGGCCCGCCTCCGTGCGCCGCGGGCGGCG
>JBCCMW010000466.1:0-2536 GCA_039026175.1 Pseudomonadota bacterium | reverse complement strand
GGCCGCGTGCGGCCAGCCGTGCGCACGGGCAATCCGGCCGGCAGGGTGGTCGCGAGACCGGCGGGAGACGGCGCATGAACTCGGTCATCCTGACCACCGTCACGCGACTGATGGCGCCGATCCTGTTCGCCTTTGCCGTGTTCATCCTCTGGCGCGGGCACAACGACCCCGGCGGCGGGTTCATCGGCGGGCTGATCGCGGTCACGGCGCTGGCGCTGGTCGAGAAGTCGCGCGGTCTGGCCTATGCCGAAAAGACGCTGCGCATCGAGCCGCTGCACATCGCGGCGCTGGGGCTGGCCTGCGCCGTGACCTCGGCGCTGTGGGGGGCGATCGCCAAGGGCGCGGTACTGGCCGGGGTCTGGCCGTTCAAGACGGTGGAGCTGTATCTGCTCAAGCCGCTGGGTTCGATCCTGCTGTTCGACACCGGCGTGTTCCTGGTGGTGGTCGGCGGCGTCTCGGCCATGCTGTTCGCGCTGGAGGAGGCCGCGCTGGAGGTGCAGCCGCCCGAAGAAGACGACGCCGACGCCGACGACATCGGCAGAGGCGGCGGCGGCGGTGGCGGCAGCGGCGCGCCGGGCGGGGAGCAGCACTGATGGAACCGACCCTGGCCGTGGTGATCGGCATCCTGGTCGCCGCGGGTGCCTATTTGATGATGTCGTCCAACCTGATCCGCTTTCTGTTCGGGCTGACGCTGGTGTCCAACGCGGTGAACCTCGCGATCTTTGCGGCGGGGCGCATGACCTATGGCGCGCCGCCCTTCGTGCCCAAAGGCGCCGAGACGCCGGCCGACGGTGTGGCCAACGCGCTGCCCCAGGCGCTGATCCTGACCGCCATCGTGATCGGTTTCGGTCTGCTCGCCTTTACGCTGTCGTTGGTGATGCGGATGTACATGACCTTCGGCACCACCGACGCCGAGGGGCTGCACGCCGCCGAACCCGGCATCGGCGACGAGGCCCGCGCCGCCGCGCAGGCCGGGGCCGACGAGGAGCGCCGCTGACATGCTGCTGGCCGCGCCGATCCTGCTGCCGCTCGCGACGGCGGTGCTGTGCTTTATCCTGCGCCGGCACTGGGTGCATCGCACGCTGTCGCTGGGCTCGGCGGTGGTCCTGATCCTGATCGGCGCCACGATCCTGATCACCACGCTCACCGCGCAGGCCCCGCTGGCCGCCCAGATGGGCGGCTGGGCCGCGCCGTTCGGCATCACGCTGGTGGCCGACACGCTGTCGGGCGCGATGGTCACCATCGCGGGCATCGCGCTGCTGTCGGCCATGGTGTACGCCACCGTCGAGGTCGGGCCCGAAACCGAGCGCCACGGTTTCCACGCGCTCAGCCACTCGATGACAGCAGGCGTCTGCGGCGCGTTCCTGACGGGCGATCTGTTCAACCTGTACGTCTGGTACGAGGTGATGTTGATCTCGTCGTTCGGGCTGCTTGTCGTGGGCGGCGAGCGGCGCCAGATCGACGGCGCGGTCAAGTACGTCGCGCTCAACCTGGTGGGAACGCTGGCGTTCCTGGTGGGCGTCGGCCTGCTCTACGGCACCGCCGGTACGCTCAACATGGCCGATCTGGCCGTGGTGCTGAAGGACCGCATGGGCGAGACGGCGGTGCTGGGCGCGGCGGGCCTGCTGCTGTTCGCCTTCGGGGCCAAGGCGGCGCTGTTCCCGGTGTTCTTCTGGCTGCCGGCCGCCTATCACACGCCCGCGGTGGCGACCTCGGCGCTGTTCTCGGCGATGCTCACCAAGGTGGGCGTCTACTCGCTGCTGCGGGTCTTTACGCTGGTGTTCCCGCCGGGCGATCCGGTGATCGAGGGGATCCTGTACGGCGCGGCCGGGCTGACCATCGCGCTGGGCGCCCTGGGTGCCGCGGCCGAGGACGAGATGCGGCGCATCTTCTCGTTCCACATCGTCAGCCAGATCGGGGTGATGACGCTGGGTCTGGCCATCGGCACCCCGCTCGCGCTGGCGGGGGCGGTGTTCTACTTCTTCCACCACATCCCGGCGATGATGAACCTGTTCCTGGTGGGCGGCATCATCTCGCGCGAGTGCGGGGGGGCCGAGCGGTTGGGCAGGATCGGCGGGCTCTACGGTCTGGCGCCGTGGTTGGCGGTGCTGTTCCTGGTGCCGGCGCTGTCGCTGATCGGGGTGCCGCCGCTGTCGGGCTTCTGGGCCAAGCTCTTCATGGTGCGCGCCGGGGTCGAGGCCGAGCAGTACCTGATGGCGGGGCTGATCCTGGCCGCCTCGGTGCTGACCTTCTTCTACCTCGGCCGGCTGTTCGTGGCGGCCTTCTGGCAGCCCTATCCTGGCGAGGACGAGGGCGCGCTGCCCGGCGCGCTGGCGCCCGGGGTTGTGTACCCGCCGCGGCGGCTGGTGTTCTCGGTGATGGCGCTCGGCGGGGTGACGGTGGTCATCTCGCTCTACGCCTCGGTGTTCTACGACGTGGCGGCCTATGCGGCGGGCGAGCTGAGCGACCCGATCAGCTATCTGCGCGCCGTGCTGCCGGGCTGAGGAGGCACGCATGGTCTGGATCCGGCAGCCCG
>JBCCMW010000465.1:0-2539 GCA_039026175.1 Pseudomonadota bacterium | reverse complement strand
CCGCCCCCCCCCCCCCCCACCCCCCCCCCCCGCCCGCGGGGGGGGGGGGGGGTCGGCGGGGCCCATGCCCCGCCGCCTGGCGCCCGGGGGGGGGCCGTACCCGCCGGCGCCCCCACCCCCGCAGAACGCTCGATCAGAAGCCCTCGCGGCTTCTCTCAGCCCCCCCCTTGCCCTTGTCCCCCACACCGGCTCGCGCAACGGCCCGGGCCCCGCCCCGCTGCCGCCCCGCGCACCCCGAAACCAGCATCGCGGCGACCAGCCGCGATTCCGCTTGGTCGGAGGCAGCGTCAGCGTGGCTGCCCGACGGCGCGACCGGTACCCTCGGGCCTGGGCAGGCCTGCGTGGGCGGCGGCGAGGGCCGCGACCCGGGCCACGACGTCGGGCGCGGGATCGCAGGCGCGGCGGGTCTGCAGGCTCACGTGCACCAGCATCTGTTCGCCAGTGGCGTGCAGGGTCCCGCCGTCAGTCTCCTCGATGCGGTGGAACAGGTGCAGCCGCTTGCCCGCCCCGGCCAGGACTTGGGACGTGACACGGAGGGCGGCGCCCGCGTGCGCCTCGGCCAGGAACCGGGTGTGCAGCTCGACGGTGAAGTAGCTGAGCCCCCGCGCCACATAGCCCGCGTCCGCCCCCACCGCGCGCATCGCCGCATCGGCGGCGTCCGAGAACAGCTGGCCGTAGCGGCTCTCGTTCATGTGGCCGTTGTAGTCGCACCAGGCGCGCGGCACCCGGCGCCGGATCGTGACCAACGGTGCGGCACGCGCGTCCGGCACCGCCTCGGCCTCGCGCGCGGCACGGTCGGCGGCGACCACGGCGCCGGCCCCCTGCCCCGTCGCCGACAGCGCCTCCAGGATGCCGACCAGGTTGTCGTCGCGCAGGCGCGCAAGCTCGCCGGCCGTCAGCGCGCCGGACTGGGCGTCGGACTGCGCCGCGATACGCTCGACCAGCGCGTCGTCCAGGGCCGGCACGTCGGTCAGCTTGGTCCAGGGCCAGGCCAGCGCCGGGGCGAACTGGGCGATGAAGTGGCGCATGCCCCGCGCGCCGCCGCCGATGCGGTAGGTCTCGAACAGGCCCATCTGCGCCCAGCGCAGGCCGAAGCCGAGGCGGATCGCCTCGTCGATCTCGGCCGTGGTGGCGATGTCGTCGTGGACCAGCCACAGCGCCTCGCGCCACACCGCCTCCAGCAGCCGGTCGGCGATGAAGGCGTCGATCTCGCGGCGCACGTGCAGCGGCGCCATGCCGAGCGTGCGGTAGAGCGCCATGGCCCGCTCGATGGCCGCGGGGTCCGTGGCCTCGCCGCCCACCACCTCGACCAGCGGCAACAGGTAGACCGGCACGAACGGGTGGCCGACGATCAGCCGCCCGGGCGCCGAGAGCCCGGCCTGCAGCGCCGTCGGCCGGAAGCCCGAGGTCGAGGAGGCGATGAGCGCCGTCGGGTTGGCACCGTCCGCCTCGGCCAGCGCGGCGTGCTTGATGTCCAGCCGCTCGGGCACCGCCTCGACGATAAGCTCGGCCCCCGCGGCCGCCGCGGCGATGCCGGGGGCGAGGGTCCAGGTCCCGGGCCGCAGGGGGGCCGGCAGGCCCAAGCTGCGCCGCGCCGCCTCGGCCGCCTCGACCGTCGCCTGCACCCGGGCGGCCGCACCGGAGTCCGGGTCGGCGACGGCCACGTCCACCCCGCAGTCGACCAGCCGGGCGACCCAGCCTGCGCCGATCACGCCCGCGCCGATCACCGCGGCGCGCCGGATCGCGCCGTCCGGATAGGCGCTCACGCCGGCACCGCCGCCTGCTTGACCAGCTTCAGCCGCGTGCGCACCTCGGCCGGGGTCAGCACGCGCGCGCCCATGCGCTGGACGATGCCGACCGCCCGCTCGACCAGCTCGGCGTTGGTCGCCAGCACCCCGCGGTCCAGGTAGAGATTGTCCTCCAGCCCCACCCGCACGTTGCCGCCCGCCAGCACGGCCGCTGCGGCATAGGCCATCTGGTTGCGCCCGATCGAGAAGGCCGAAAACGTCCACCCCGCCGGCACGCCCTGCACCATCGCCAGCAACGTGGGCAGGTCGTCCGGCGCGCCCCAGGGGATGCCCATACAAAGCTGCACCAGCACCGGGTGGTCGGGGCCCGAGGGGATGGTGCCCTCCTCGACCAGCCGGCGCGCGAGCCACAGGTGGCCGGTGTCGAACGCCTCGATTTCGATGCGTACGCCCGCCGCGGCCATGCGCTGGGCCATGGCGCGCAGCGTGCCGGGCGGGTTGGCCATCACATAATCGGCCTCGGCGAAGTTCATCGTGCCGCAGTCCAGGGTGCAGATCTCGGGGCGGCAGGCCTCGATATGCGCGACGCGCTCGGCCGCGCCGACCAGGTCCGCGCCCGGCGCCAGCGGCAGCGGCGCCTCGGCCGAGCCATAGACGATGTCGCCGCCCATGCCCGCCGTCAGGTTCAGCACCACGTCGACGTCCAGGGCGCGGATGCGATCCGTTACCTCCAACTTTTCGCAGACTTACACGTCCTTCATCGCCTCTAACTGCCTAGGCATCCACCATAT
>JBCCMW010000464.1:0-2546 GCA_039026175.1 Pseudomonadota bacterium | reverse complement strand
TCGGCGAGATCAAGAAGGCAAGCCCCTCCAAGGGGCTGATCCGGGCGGACTTCGCGCCCGCGACCCTGGCGGCGGCGTACCAGGCGGGCGGGGCCGCGTGCCTCAGCGTGCTGACCGACGGGCCCAGCTTCCAGGGCGCGCCCGCCGACCTGGTGGCCGCGCGCGCCGCCTGCCGCCTGCCCGCGATCCGCAAGGACTTTATGCTGGACCCCTACCAGGTGGCCGAGGCGCGGGCGATGGGCGCGGACTGTATCCTGGTCATCATGGCGATGGTCGACGACGCGCTGGCGGCCGAGCTGATGGCCGCCGCCGCGGACCACGGCATGGACGCGCTGGTCGAGGTGCACGACGAGGCCGAGCTAGACCGCGCGCTGGCGCTGGGCGCCGGCCTGGTCGGCATCAACAACCGCGACCTGCGGACCTTCGAGACCTCGCTCAACGTGACCGAGCGGCTGGCCCCGCGCGTGCCCGCGGACGTGGCGCTGGTCGGCGAGAGCGGGCTCAACACGTCGGCGGATCTGGCGCGGCTGGCCCGCGGCGGCGTGCGGCGTTTCCTGATCGGCGAGAGCCTGATGCGCGCGGCCGACGTGGCGGCGGCGACGCGGGCGATCCTGGCCGATCCCCTGGCGGCCTGAGGCGCGCGGTGTCGGGCAGCCGACCGGACCGGCCCGGGGGCGGGCTCACCCACTTCGACGCGGAGGGCCGTGCCCGCATGGTGGACGTCGGCGGCAAGCCGGTGACCGCGCGCAGCGCCACCGCCCGCGGCGCGGTGCGCATGGCGCCCACCACCCTGGCGCTGATCGTCGAAGGGCGAGCCTCGAAGGGCGATGTGCTGGCGGTCGCGCGCCTGGCCGGGATCATGGCGGCCAAGCGCACGGCCGATCTGATCCCGCTATGCCACCCGCTGATGCTGAGCAAGGTGAGCGTCGATCTGGCGCCTGCCCCGCCAGACCGGGTGGAGATCGAGGCGACGGTCGCGCTGGCCGGGCGCACCGGGGTCGAGTTGGAGGCGCTGACGGCCGTCAGCGTCGCGGCGCTCACCGTCTATGACATGGTCAAGGCGGTCGACCGGGGCATGACCATCGTGGACGTGCGCATGACGCACAAGGCGGGCGGCGCCTCGGGCGACTACTATGAAGGCTGAGCGCTGCGATCCCTTCCCTGGCCGCCCACCCGGCGGCGATCCATTCTTCGCCCGCCCACGCGGACGCGATCCATTCTTCGCCCGCCCACGCGGCCGGGATCCATTCCTTGCCCGCCCACGCGGCGGCGATCCATTCTTCGCCCGCCCACCCGGCGGCGATCCATTCTTCGCCCGCCCACCCGGCGGCGATCCATTCTTTGCCCGCCCACCCGGCGGCAGCGTGACACCGACCGGTTAAGCGATGCTGAGCGTCGAGGAAGCCCGTCGCAAGATCCTCGCCCTGATCGAGGATCAACCGGCCGAGACCGTGGCCCTGACAGCCGCGCATGGGCGCGTGCTGGCCGCCGACGTCGTGGCAGCACGGCCACAGCCGCCCTTCACCGCCTCGGCGATGGACGGCTACGCGGTGCGCGCGGCCGACGCTGCCGAGGGCGCCGCACTGCCTGTCGTGGCCCACATCGCAGCCGGGCACGGCAGCGATGCTCCGCTGGCGCCGGGCACGGCGGTGCGCCTGTTCACCGGCGCGCCCGTGCCGGCCGGCGCGGACGCGATCCTGATCCAGGAGAACGCGGCGTCGCTGCCGCCTGCCGCCGACGGCACGCCGCGCATCCGCGTGACGGCGGCGCCCGAGCCGGGCGTCTATCTGCGGCCTGCAGGCGGCGATTTCGCCGCCGGGGCGAGGCTTGCGGCGCCGCGGCGGCTGGATGCCAGGTCGATCGCGCTCGCCGCTGCAATGGGGGCCGATCGGCTGTCGGTCGCGCGGCGGCCAGTGGTGGCGCTGCTGCCCACCGGCGACGAGCTGGTGGCCCCCGGCAGCACACCCCGCGGCGACCAGATCTTTGCCTCCAACAACTACGGCCTGGCCGCGATGGTCGAGGCGGCGGGCGCCGTACCCCGGCTCTGTCCCATCGCCGCCGACACGCCCGAGGGTCTGCTGGCGGCGCTGGC
The DNA here is from genome assembly GCA_039026175.1 of Pseudomonadota bacterium. Lineage (GTDB taxonomy): Bacteria > Pseudomonadota > Alphaproteobacteria > Rhodobacterales > Rhodobacteraceae > Thermohalobaculum. Next base: position 454 of record JBCCMW010000464.1, on the reverse strand, counting down.
CGAAGCCCACGGGGCCGATATCCTGGTCACGTTGGGCGGCGCGTCGGTGGGCGAGCACGATCTGGTGGCCCGGGTGCTGGGCGGGGCGGGGCTGACGCTGGACTTTCACCGCATCGCGATGCGGCCGGGCAAGCCGCTGATGGCCGGGCGGCTGGTCGCAGACCCCGGCGAGCCGGCAGCGCGCGGCGCCACGATGCTGGGCCTGCCGGGCAATCCGGTGTCGGCCATGGTGTGCGGGCTCTTGTTCCTGCTGCCGGCCATCGAGCGGGCGATGGGCCTGCCGGGCGACCCGCCGCCGCGGCGGGCGGCGCGCCTGGCCGCGCCGATCGGGCGGAACGGACCGCGCGAGCACTATATGCGCGCAGCCCGCGTGGGCCACGGCGAGGACGGGCTCGCGCTGGTGCGCCCTGCCGAAAACCAGGACTCCTCGCTGTTGCACGTGCTGGCCGACGCC
>JBCCMW010000463.1:0-2548 GCA_039026175.1 Pseudomonadota bacterium | reverse complement strand
GTCGGCTCGCGGCCGATTTCATGCAGCATCTGCCGGCCGGTGCGCACCAGCTTGTTGATCGTCTCGATCATATGCACGGGGATGCGGATGGTGCGCGCTTGGTCGGCGATCGAGCGGGTGATCGCCTGGCGGATCCACCACGTGGCGTAGGTCGAGAACTTGTAGCCGCGGCGATACTCGAACTTGTCGACCGCCTTCATCAGGCCGATGTTGCCTTCCTGAATGAGATCAAGGAACTGCAGGCCGCGGTTCGTGTACTTCTTAGCGATCGAGATCACCAGGCGCAGGTTCGCCTCGACCATCTCGGTCTTGGCGACGCGGGCCTCCTTCTCGCCCTTCTGGACGGTGTGCACGATGCGGCGGAACTCGCCGATGTCGACGCCGACAAGCTGGCCGATCTCGCCGATCTCGGCACGCACGGCCTCGATGTTGTGGCGCTCGCGCTCGACCATGCGGGCCCAGCCCTTGCCGGGAAGCTTGGCGATGCGCGCGGTCCAGCCGGGGTCGAGCTCGCTGCCGCGGTAGGCCTCGATGAACTGGCGGCGGTTCACCTTGTGGGCATCGGCGAACTTGACCAGCTGGCCCTCCAGCGTGATCAGGCGGCGGTTGATGCCGTAGAGCTGGTCGATCAGCGTTTCGATCCGGTTGGCGTGCAGGTGGAGCGAGTTGACGTGCTCCACCATCTCGCGGCGCACCTTTTGGTAGCGCCGCTCGTCGGCCACCGACAGGGCCTTGCCCTCGCCCAGCGCCTGGATGCGCTCGGACTGCATTTCGCGCAGGTGCTGATAGTCCTCGGCGATACGGTCCAGCATCTCCAGCACGCGGGGCTTCAGCGTCGCCTCCATCGCGGCGAGCGAGACGTTGGCCTGGCTGTCGTCGTCCTCCTCGGGCTCGGTGCCGGGTTCGGCGCCCTCGGCGGCCTCATCCTCGCCGCCGGTATCGCCAGCCCCGTTGGCAGCGCGACCGCCCACCGAGGCGCCGTTGGCACCGCCTGCCGAGGCGCCGTTGGCGCCGCCCACAGACGCGCCGTTCGCACCGCGCGCCGACGCGCCGTTGGCACCGCGCGCCGACCCGTTGGGCGCGGCCCCGTTCGCCGTGGCGGCGGGCGCAGCACCCTCGGCGGCCGGCTCTTCCTCGGCCGTCGGCTCGACCATGTCGCTGTCGTCGTTCGAGCGGCCGAACGTCGTCTCCAGATCGATCACGTCGCGCAGCAGGATCTGCTCGTCCAACAGCTCCTCGCGCCACACGGTGATCGCCTGGAAGGTCAGCGGGCTTTCGCACAGACCGCCGATCATGGTGGCGCGCCCGGCTTCGATCCGCTTGGCGATGGCGATCTCGCCCTCGCGCGACAGCAGCTCGACTGTGCCCATCTCGCGCAGGTACATACGCACCGGATCGTCAGTGCGGTCGACCTCGGTGGTCGTGGCCTGCTGCGTGGTCGCGACCTCGCGGGTCTCGGCCTTCTTCTGCTCCTCGGCCGGCTCCTCGCCCTCGTCGTCCTCCTCGACGACGTTGACGCCCATCTCCGAGAGCATCGACATCACGTCTTCGATCTGCTCCGACGAGAACTGGTCGGATGGCAGAACGCGATTGAGCTCGTCGTAGGTGATGAAGCCCTTGCTCTTGGCCTTGGCGATCATCTTTTTGACGTCGGCCTGGCTCATGTCGAGCATCGTGCCGTCGCCTTCGGTCTGTTCCGGCTGCTCTTCGTCCTTCGGCGCCATTGCGTCCTCGTGTGGCCCGCGCGCGACGCACGGTGGCGTCGGCCGGTGTGGATCTGGACCCGGCGCCTCTCCGCCCCCGGTCATTGGCTTCAGACTACGCGACACCGCGCAGCCGCTCATCCACTGTCTGGCTTGGGCGCTTGCCCTGCGAATCGGCTTGGGGCGCTGTCCCCACGATCCCTGATGTCGAGCATCTAGGCCGGTAAGTGGCAGGATAAAAGGCTCGCTCAGCGCTTTTTTCGGCGCGTGTCCATCTGGTCGAGCGTGCGCTCGAGGGCGGCGATCGACTCGGCGACACCCTCGTCGGCCACCCCGCGCGACACCAGACGCGCCGATTCGAGAATCGGGGTCGCGAGCCGCGCGTGCGTCGCGCCGACGCCAGCGTCCTGCTCGGCGCGCTCGTCAGCGGTCAGCGGGCGGTCCTCGCCGGTCTCGTCGGTGGCGAAGGATGCCGCATCCTCGCCGAAGCCTGCGGCGGCCACATCGGCCGCGCCCTCGGCGATGGCGGCCTCGCGCGCAAGCTGTGCGGCGTGCCAATCGAGCAGTGCCGCCAGTTCGCCGCGGGCTGCGGCCTGCAGTTCGGCCGCGCGCGCCGCTGCGGCCGCGGGATCGGTCGTCGGCGGTCTGTCGGCGGCCTCGGCCCCGTCCGCGCCGTCGGCCCCGTCGGCCCCGTCGGCTGCGGCGAGGGCCGCCAAGCGCAGCGCGCACGGGCGCGTCACCCACGGGTGCGCGGCGGCGGCAGGCTCGGCGCCCAGGACCGCAGGCTCGGCCCCGGAGCCCGCCGGCTCTCCCGCCGCGTGGCGCGCCAGCCGGGCCAGCACCGC
>JBCCMW010000462.1:0-2549 GCA_039026175.1 Pseudomonadota bacterium | reverse complement strand
GTGCACTTCCTGCTGGGCCCGGCGACGGTGGCGCTGGCGATCCCGCTCTACCGCCAGCTTGCGCGGCTGCGCCGGTCCGCCGTGGCGGTGTTGGCCAGCGTCGTGGCGGGCGCGGCGGCAGCGGCGGCCAGCGCGGTGGCGATCGCCTGGGCGATGGGTGCGGGGCGCGACACGCTGGTGGCGCTGGCGCCCAAGTCCGTCACCGCGCCCGTGGCGATGGGCATCGCCGAGGCGCTGGGCGGCCTGCCGTCGCTGACCGCGGTGCTGGTCATTCTGACCGGGATCCTGGGGGCGATGCTGGGGCCGCCGCTGTTGACGGCGCTGGGCGTGCGCGACATGGCCGCGCGCGGGTTGGCGCTAGGCACCGCCAGCCACGGCATCGGGACGGCGCGTGCGATCCAGGTGAACGCGGTCGCCGGGGCCTTTGCGGGCCTTGCGATGGGCCTTAACGCCCTGGCGACCGCAGCCTTGTTGCCGCTTGTGGCGCGGCTGCTGCTCGATTGACGTCTTGCCCCGGGCCCAGTCTGGGACGACCCTCGCAGGGGCCCGGGCGCTTGCCTGCGGTCAGTCGCGGTCGACGTCGGCGATCACGCCGCGCCGGGTGACGTCGAATTCGAACTCGCGGCCGTTGCGCACGGCCTCGATCTCCCAGCCGCGCCGGCCTTCGCGCTCGATGTCGATGGCACGAAAGCCCAGATCGCGCAGCGAGCGGCGGAATTGGCGCGGATTGTCGCCCAGGTAGAGACCCACGAAGCGGCGCTCGGCGCGGCGTTCGCGGCGGTCGGCCCGGCGGTCGGCCCTGCGCTCGGCCCGGCGCTCGGCACGCAGTCGCTCCTCGTACACCGGATAGGGCGAGCGGTAGAACGGTACGGGTTCGCCGCGGAACGAGAAGCTGATCGAGCCGCGCGGCCCCTCGAGCCGCACCGCGCTGTCGGCGGCAGCGGTCATTGCTGGCAGTGCCGTCGCGACGGCGACGCCGGCAGCCAGGGCGATGGCGGTGAAGCGCGTGAGCATGGGGCTCTCCTTCGTTGCGTGCCCCGGTGAAACGCGCGGTATCCGTCAGTTCCGTCGTCCGGGCCACAGTCACGAAGAATTTCGATCCGTGAGCGGGCGTGAGCGCCGGAACGGGCGGCTCGCCGCGTTGGCGCGCGCCGGCGGTCGAGTGTGCTGCGGCACTGGCGTCTCGGCGCGCGGCCGGCCATCCTGCGCTATGGTTAAGCCGGCATTTACGATACCGGCCGCACACCGCTAGAAAGTGACGCGAACAGGGAGAGAGGCGATGGCAGGCAGCATCAACAAGGTCATCCTGATCGGCAATCTCGGCGCCGACCCCGAGGTGCGCTCGTTCGCCAACGGCGGTCAGGTGTGCAACCTGTCGGTCGCCACGTCCGAGCGCTGGCGCGACCGCGGCTCGGGCGAGATGCGCGAAAAGACCGAGTGGCACCGCGTCGCGATCTTCAACGAAAACCTGGTGCGCCTGGCGCAGCAGTACCTGCGCAAGGGCTCGAAGGTGTATCTCGAGGGTCAGCTGGAAACCCGCAAGTGGCAGGACCAGAACGGCCAGGACAAGTACACCACCGAAGTCGTGCTGCGCCCCTATCGCGGCGAGATGACGTTCCTTGACGGCCGCGACGGCGGCGGCGCCGGGGTGGGCGGCGGCGACTATGGCGGCGGCCGTGTCGGCCAGGCCGAGCCCATGGGCGCCGGCGGTGGCATGGGCGGCGGTATGGGCGGCGCTGGGGGACGCTCCGGCGCGGTGGCGGCCGGCGGCGGCCGCGGCTTCGGCGGCTCCAGCGTCGACGAAGACGAGATCCCGTTCTGATGAGCCGGCCCTTCTCGCTGCCCCCCGATGCGGCCACCAAGCTGGGTGACCCGTCTGGCGACCCATCTGGCGGCCGGTCGGCAGGCGCGGGCGACGGTGGCGACGGTGCCAGCGGCACGGGTAGCGGCGGCGAGCGGCCCCAGACCGGGGCCGAGATGACACCGGACGAGAGCCGGGCGTTCTTCGAAACCGCGGACCGGTTTTTGGCGGTCGCCAATGCCGAGGCCGGGCGGCTGGGCCCCGGTCGCGTGTCGGCGGCGATGATGTTCGCCACCGCGCGCTTCAACGCCTTTACCGCCCAGACCCAGGGGATGAAGGGCGGCACGGTGGACGACGACGCGGTGCGTTACTTCCGCGACGAGTACGAGAAGATGCTGCGCGAGAACATGGGCCAGACCCTGATCGCGCGCGACTGAGCGGCCGGCGGCGGCTGCCCCTGCTTTTCGGCGGTAGCGGCGCTAGGCATCGCGCACGGGTTTCAGCGCGACACCAGATATCGTAGGACGATTGCCGCGCCTTGTCCTGGTATCCTACGCTCTGGACGACGGCGGCGGGACGGCGACACGTGCGGGCAGGATCGCCGGGCGAGAGGCGGCCGCGCCGCGGAGGATCTCGGTGGACGACGAGGAACAGGGCGAAGCGGGCGCGCTGCCGCCGAGGGCCGACGGCGCCGCCGACCCGGGCATGGGCAGCGGCGGCGACAGCAACGGCGGCGGTGGCGGCGGCG
>JBCCMW010000461.1:0-2563 GCA_039026175.1 Pseudomonadota bacterium | reverse complement strand
GCCGCTATCTGGCGCTGGCAGCCGAGGGTCGGGAGGCGTTCTTTGCGCCTGGGATTTCCGTGCCTTGGTGGGAGACGACGACGATCCGCGATGCCGGTGCCGGCACGGGCGGGCCCTGACACCGACGGCACCGGCGGGCCCTGGGCGGTCCTGCGCTGCCCTCGGCCCCAGTCGGGGCCTGTCGGGCCGCTCGCCCCGCCGGCCCCCTCGTTAAAGCGGAATGCGAAAAACTTGAGACATCACGTATCGCCTATCGCGTTGAAATCTAAGATTTCAGGCAGCGATAGGTGATCCAGGTCTTTCGCATTCTGCTATAGGGACCCGGTCATCGCGCCCCGCGGGCCGCCCTCAGCGCCGGCGGTGCAGCAGCCGCCCGACGACCCGCACCGGGGCGGACAGCCGCCAGGAGCGGCTGGCGCGCAGGTCCCTCAGGCGGTGATCGGCCTCGGCGAGGGCGGTTTTCAGCGCCGCCGCCTCGGCGCCACGGGTGGCAGCCGTCGCAGCGGTTTCGGCATGGCGCCGGGTCTCACGGTCGAGATGGGCCGCCGTCTCGCCTTGGCTGAGCAGGGCGCGGGCGGTCAGGCGCCGTTCCTCGGCCAGGCGGCGGTCGCGCCGCGCCAGCTCGGCGCCGAGCGCGGTGAGCCGGGCCTGGGCCGCGGCCAGCGCGGCGCGGGCGGTGCCGGTCTCGGCGGCGGTGCGGTCGACTTCGGCGGCGAGCGCCTTGATCCGCAACTGGGCCTCGGCCTCGGCCTGGGCCAGGCGCGCGGTCTGGGCATCGCGGGCGGTGCGCTCGGCCGCGGCCGCGTCGCGCGCGGCGCGCAGGGTGCTGAGCTCTTGGCCCATCGCCGCGATGCGCGCGCTGCGCTCGGCCTGGCGCGTCGCCGCCTCGGCCAGGGCGGCGGTGAGCGTCTCCATCCCCGCCATCGCGCGGCCGGTTTCGACCTGCGGGGCCGGGGTTTCGGCGCGGATCTGTGCGGCCAGGGCGTCGAGCGCCTGGCGCAGGCGGCCCTGGGTGGCCTCCTGGGCCTGGCGCAGGGCGGCCTGCTCGGCGGCCCGGTCGGCCAGCGCCCGGTCGAGCCGGGCGATCTGGCGCCGGGCGCCGGCGGCCCACCGCGCCTGCAGGGCGGTGCGGGCTGCGGTCTCGGCCTCCCGGCGTGCCATCGCCTCCGCTTGTGCGGCGGCGGTCTCGCGCATCTGCGCGGTCTGGGCTTGGGCGGTGTCCCGCGCCTCTTCGGCCGCGGTCACGGCCTCCGACAGCCGCGCCAGTTCCAGGCCGACCAGGTCGAACTGCGCCTCCAAAAGGTGGCTTTCCTCCTCCGCCCGGGCGCGGGCCGCCTCGGCCGCGGCCGTGGCCTGCTCAGCGGCGTCGCGCTCGGCGTCCGCCGCGGCGATCTGGGCGCGGGCGTCGGCCTCCTGGTCGGTGGCGTGCTGGCGCTCGGTGTCGAGGGCGACCTGCAACACTTTGAGCGCATTGGTCTGCCGGTGCGCCTCCTGCTGGGCTTGATCGCGCTCGGCGGCCAGGGTGGCCCGGGCGGTCTCGCTCTCTTGTAGGGCCTGGGCGAGGCGGTCGCGTTCGGCGCCCAGCGTCTCGCCCAGCCGGCTGCGCTCGGCCGCCATCGCCTCCTGCAACGCGTGCAGGCGTTCTTCCAACCGGGCGCGCTCCGTGGCGTTCAGATCGGCGGTATGGGCCTCGGCGGCGCGCGCTTCGGCCACCCTGTCCAAGGTGGCCGCGGCCTCGGCCGCCGCCGCGCGGGCGCTGTCTTCGGCCGCGGCGGTGGCGCGGTGCTGGGCCCAAGCGGCCTCGGGGTCGGTGCGGTCAAAGCCCGCCGCGGGCAGGAGCCGTTTGGTCCAGGCCTCCAACTCCCCGGCCAGGGCGGTGCGGGCCGGGTCGCGGGCCAGCACCGTCTCGGCGATGAGCGTCAGCACCGGGTCAAGCGGGGCTGGCGCGCCGTCCTCCGGGCCGGCGCCCGGGCGCATCTCAAGGCCCAACTCCGGTCCCAGTTCGCGCCGCAACTCAGGCCCCAGTTCTGGCCCCAAATCGGCCCCCAGTTCTGGCCCCAACGCCTCGGGAGCGGCGCGCAGATCGCCCTCCAACAGCAGCAAGGTTCGGCCGCGATGGACGCGCACCAGCGCCAGCAGCGCCTGTGCCTCAGCGGCCCACTGTGCCGCCGCGGCCTCTGGCGCCTGGCCCGCCGCCATCGCCCGGGCCACGGCGTCCCGCGGGGCGGTCTGGATCACCACCAGCCGCCGGGTTGCCGGGTCGGACATGCGGGCCGACACCTCATCGGGCGTGGCGGCCTCGTACCCGGGCAGGGCGGCGGCCAGCGCGGCGCGCAAGCCCGGCGACACGCTGTCGGCGGCATGCCAGATCAGCCGCGGGTCCGAGGCAGAGGGGTCGGCGGGGCGAAGCGGAGAGATATTGGACCTCGGCACGGCGTCGGCCTCCACGTGGATGCGCAGTTACCCTCCGTTATGGGCGTTTGCCGGCGCGATGGCCAGCGCCGCGCACCATCCGCTTGCAATTGTGCAAAAGAAGCACGTTGCCGGCGCTCACGCCGATGCG
>JBCCMW010000460.1:0-2569 GCA_039026175.1 Pseudomonadota bacterium | reverse complement strand
GGCGGCGGGCTTTTCGGCCCCTCACGCCCGCCCCCACCGCCGCAACGGGGCCCGCCGTGTGGGCCGCGCCACGATCCGAACCGTCGTGCACCGCGCGACCTGCGGCCTTGGGGGCTTAGCGCTGCAGCATCTCGGTCCACAGGTCCTGCATCGCCCGGTCCAGCGCGGCGTCGGGTGCGGGGTACAGCTGCGCGCGCGCCAGATACCCCGCCTGCTCGTCCCAGCGCAGCGCGCGCTTTTGATCGGCGCTGAGGTTCTCGCCCGCCGCGGCATTGGCCGGCATCGCCCAGTAGCACGACGCCGTCGCCAGCCGCGCCTGCCCCTCGGCCGAGGTGATGTAGCGCACGAACTCGACCGCCAGATCCTTGTTAGCACTGTCGGCGAACACCCCGATGGACTGCGACCAGCGCACCGCCCCCTGCTCGGGCATCATCCAGTCCAGGTTCGGCAACTCGCCCGTCAGCGACGCGGTCACCCACTCGCCGCCGCCCACCAGCACGTCGACCTCGCCGGTGGCGATCGCGGTCTGCGAGGCGACCACGCCGCCCACGCTCTCGGCCCGGTCCTTCAGCGCGAACAACGCCTCGCGGATCGCAGGCAGATCGTCCTCGCTCAGGGCCGCGGTATCCAGGCCCAGGCCCACCGCCACCATGCCGATCACCGGCAGGTAATAGTCGTAGATCGCGATCCGACCCGGCGCCTCGCCCGACCAGAGCGACGCCATGTCGTCCAGCGCGCCCGCCTCGACCGCCGTGCGATTGAACGAGATGGTGTTGTAGCCGAACTTCTCGGACACCGCGTAGGTCGCGCCGTCGATCACATGGTTCTCGGCCATCACCAGCTCGGGAAAGATCGTCTCGGGCGTGATGTCCTCGGGCAGCGGGGCCAGCACCCCGGCCGCCACCACCCGCGGCACGTCGATCCCGTCGACCACCAGCACGTCCCAATCGCCGGGCTGGCTCTGCTCGATGATCGAAAGCGCCGCCCCCGTGCCCTCGTATTCCTTCAGGTTCACAGTCACGCCGTGCGCCTCCTCGAACGGGGCGATCAGCGCCTCGTCGGTGTGGTCGCACCAGACCAGCGCGTTAAGCTCGGCGCCGGTCGCCGGTTGGGCTGCGGCCAACAGCGCGGCGAGCCCGGTGCCCAGGAGCAGCGTGCGAACGGTCGGGGTCATGGGGGGCCCTCCAGCAAAACGACGGTTGCCCGACGCTAGCCCCAAAGCCGGGCGCTGTCCCACCTGCGCCGCGCGCCGGTATGCAAGTTGCCACCCCGGCCGATCACCGATCGATCACCGAGCGCCGCGCTGACCGCCAGGACCCGCCGCGCCACGACCGCGCCCGCCCCGCGTGACGGCCGCCCCGGCACGATGGGCGGGCCACTAGGTGGCGGAGCGGTCGGGCAGGACGCAGAGCATCTCGTAGAGCAGGTTCGAGGCGATCAGTGCCGTGTTGCCGGTGGGGTCGTAGGGGGGCGAGACCTCGACCAGATCGCAGCCCACGATGCCGAGCCCGGCCATCCCGCGCACGATCTCCAGCGCCTGGATCGTGGTCAGCCCACCCATTTCGCACGTCCCGGTGCCCGGTGCGAAGCCGGGGTCCAGGCTGTCGATGTCGAAGGTCAGGTAGACCGGCGCAGCACCGACGCGGGCGCGGACCTCCTCCATCAGCGGCGACAGCGAGCGGTGCCAGCACGCCTCGGCCGGGACGACGCGGAAGCCCTGGTCGCGCGACCATTGGAAATCGCCGGGGCCGTAGCCTGTGCCGCGCAAGCCGATCTGGGTGCAACGCGGGCCGTCCAACAGCCCCTCCTCGACGGCGCGGCGGAACGGGGTGCCATGGGCCAGCGGCTCGCCGAACATCGCGTCGTTGATGTCGGCGTGGGCATCGACATGGACCAGCGCCAGGGGTCCGTGCTTGGCGGCCACAGCGCGCAGGCAGGGCAGCGACAGGGTATGGTCGCCGCCCATGACCATGGGCGTGGCGCCGGCGGCCAGGACATCGGCCACCGCCGCCTCGATCCGCGCCACGCTGTCGGGCAGGTTGAAGGTGTTCACGGCCACGTCGCCGATGTCGGCGACCTGCAGCCGCTCGAACGGTGCTGCGCCGGTGCCCATGTTGTAGGGCCGGATCATCGCGCTCTCGGCCCGGATCTGGCGCGGGCCGAAGCGGGTGCCCGGCCGGTGCGACGTGCCGATATCGAGCGGGACGCCCAGGAACGCGGCGTCCAGCCCCTGGGCGCCGGCCGCCGCGGGCAGGCGCATAAAGGTGACGGGGCCCGCAAAGCGCGGCATATCGTTGCCGCCCAGCGGCTGATTGAAGGCCATGCGCCCTCCGTTCTGCCCACCGCGCCGCGGACCGGCGATCCCCCCCCCCAAAGGACAGCGATCCCCACAAGGACAGCGATCCCCAGCGGAGCGATGCCCATCTCAGTGATCCCCGGCCCAGCCATGGCCGATCCGGCGAACCCTGGGGCCAGCGATGCCGAAGGCCAGCGATCCCGGGGGGTCAGCGATCCCGGGCCCAACGATCCCGGGGGCCAACGATCCCGGGGGCCAACGATCCCGGGGGCC
>JBCCMW010000459.1:0-2585 GCA_039026175.1 Pseudomonadota bacterium | reverse complement strand
TTCGCCGCTGTGCCGCCGTGACCCGATACCGTCGCGCGCCCCCGCCGCACCCCACGCCCCCCCCAAACGGCCCAGCCACACGCAACAGCCCCCCACCCCGGCCCCACGCCCCCCCCCGGCGGACTACGCCCGCCAGCGCGATGCGCGGGTGCCGGGCCGGGTCAAGGATCGCCGCCAGGCGACGGGCAGCGCCCGCTCGTCCTTGACGCGGCACGGCACCCGCAACACGCTCGACCAGAAGCCCCCAGGGGCTTCTCTCAGCCCACCCTTCCCCTTCCCCTGTGCGGCCCTCGAAAGCGCCGGCGATCGCACCGCCGCGGCCGCTCGGTCCCTGCAACCGAGCATCGTGGCGACCGGCCACGATTCCGCTGGGTCGGAGGCGGCCCTAGGCGGGGGGACGGCGCTTGGCGACGAGCCACAGGTAGTAGGCGGCGTGGTCGCGGTCGCCGAGCGCCAGGGGACCGGCCAGCTCGGCATAGGCGCCGCGGGCCAGGGCGGCCAGCGGCATCGTCGCGCCCGCGGCTTCGGCCGCGGCCAGCGCGTTGTCCATGTCCTTGAGCTGCGTGGTCACCAGCGCGCCGGGGTCGAAGGCGCCGGCGATCATGCGGGCGCCGTGGTTCTCGAGGATCGCCGAGCGCGCGAAGCCGCCGCGGATGGCCTGGCGCACGGCGGCCGCGTCGGCGCCGGCGGCCGCGGCCAGGCTCAGCGCCTCGGCCACGGCGCCAATGGTGATGCCGACGATCACCTGGTTGGCGAGCTTGGCGATCTGGCCTGCGCCCGAGGGCCCGACGTGGGTGGCGGTGCCGAGCGCGGCGAACAGCGGCAGGGCGTCGGCGAAGGCGTCGGCCTCGCCGCCCGCCATGATCGCCAGGGTGCCCGCCACCGCGCCGGGCTCGCCGCCCGAGACCGGCGCGTCCAGCGGGCGGCCACCGTCGGCGCGCACCCGCGCGGCGATGCGGCGCGCGCGCTCGGGCTCGATCGAGGACATGTCGATGATCAGCGCGCCGGGCGCTGCCTTGGCCGCCAGCGAGGGGCCGCTCCCGCCCTGCATCATCACCGCCTCGACCGTGGCGCCGTCGGCCAGCATGGTGATCACGGCATCGGCGCCCGCCACCGCCTCGGCCGGCGTGGCCTCGATGGCGGCGATCCCGGCCAGCGCCTCGGCCTTGGCGGGCGAGCGGTTCCAGACGGTCATGCAAAACCCGGCGCGGGCCAGGTTGCGCACCATCGGCGCGCCCATGATGCCGGTGCCGAGCAGCGCGACCCGCATCGCCGCGCCTTTCCCGCCGGCGCGGGTGCCGGGATCGCGACCCGCGTCCCTACCCGCTTCCCCGCCCGCTTCCCTGCCCGCGTCCCCGCCCGCACCCTCGCCCGCGTCGCCGCCAACCGCGCCCGCCGTTTCGCCCGCCGTTTCGCCTGCCATGGCCGTTCCTCCGCTCGGGTGTCGGGGCCGGCGCGCGGACGGCGCGGGTCGCCTCAGGCGCCGTGCGCGACCACCTGCTGGCGCTGGCGGCCCAGCCCCTCGACCTCGGCCTCGACCACGTCGCCGGGCTTAAGCCAAGGGGCAGGTTTCATCCCCATGGCGACGCCCGGCGGGGTGCCGGTGGGGATCACGTCGCCGGGCTCGAGACGCATGAAGCGCGAGATGTACGACACGATCTCGGACACGCCGAAGATCATACGCGCGGTCGAGCCGTCCTGGCGCCGCTCGCCGTCGACGGCCAGTGTGAGCCTGAGCGCGCCGACGTCGGGCACGCTGTCGCGCGTCACCATCCAGGGGCCCAGCGGGCCGAACCCGTCGTAGCTCTTGCCCTTGATCCACTGCCCCCCGCGCGAGAGCTGGAAGCGCCGCTCGCTGAGGTCGTTGAAGGTGGCGTAGCCTGCGATGCAGCCCATCGCCCGTTCGGGCGCGACGTGCTTGGCCGGGCTGCCGATCACGATGGCGAGCTCGACCTCGTAGTCCAGCGCCTCGGCCCCGGGCGGCATTTCGATGTCATCGTTGGGACCGGCCAGGCTGGTCACCGCCTTGCCGAACAGGATCGGCTCTTCGGGCAGCGGCATGCCCAGTTCGGCCGCATGGTCGGTATAGTTGAGGCCCACGCACACCAGCTTGCCCACGCCGCCCACGCAGGGGCCGAGGCGGCGCCCGGTGCCGAGCGCCGGCAGCGTGCCGGGGTCGAGTGCCGCCAGCGCCGCCAGTCCGTCGGGCGACAGGACCGGGCCGGCGATGTCGTGCACGTGGCCGGATAGATCCCGCAGCGTGCCGTCATCGTCCACCAGCGCAGGGCGCTCGGCGCCTGCCGCCCCAACCCGTACCAGTCGCATCTGGGTCACCGTTTCCGCCGTCACTGCGTCATGCTGGCCGAAACTGGGCCGGGCGTGCCTAAGCGAACACCCAGCCCATAGCGGCCGGGTCGCGCGCGGGGCAAGCGCTGCCGCGGCAACAGCGGACTTTCACAACCCCCAAGGGGCGGGGCAGGGCAGGGTTCGCGCCGGCGTATAGGATGGCGGGCCGCACGCCCGGCCGGTGCCCGGCGCCCACCCCCGGCGCGCCCCCCCCCGCGGCCCCGCCCCCGCCCCCCCGG
>JBCCMW010000458.1:0-2597 GCA_039026175.1 Pseudomonadota bacterium | reverse complement strand
GAACCGCCAGCGCATCGGACGCGGCCGCGGCCCCCACCCCCGCGCTGCCTGCGGGCAGCGCTGCACTGGCCCCCGCTCTGCCTGCGGGCAGCGCTGCACCGGCCCCCGCGCTGCCTGCGGACAGCGCTGCACCGGCGAGCGGATCGGCGGCGGCCAGCGCCGTGGCCCCGGCCTGGCCGGCAGCGGCGGTCGCGGGCGCGCCGGCGGTTCCCAGCGGCGCATAGGCGACCGGTGTGCCGCCCCAGCCGCCGGTGCGCGGCGGCAGCACCAGCTCGGCCCCTGCGCTCAGCCGCGTATCCGGGGTCAGCCCGTTGTAGCCGGCCAGCTCGGCGCCCGACAGGCCAAGCCGCCCGGCGATGTCGTCGATGCTCTCGCCCTCGCGCGCGACCGCGGCTTCGTAGCTGTCGTAGCGCAGGATCCGGCCGGCGGCCGACGGGCCGGGCTGGATCCCCTGTACCGCGGCCGGCGCCGGCGGCAGCCCGGTGCCGGCGCCCGGCGGCAGCGAGGACTGCCCTCCGCCGCAGGCAGCAAGGGCCAGGCAGACCAGGACGGCGGTGCCGGTCCGCCGGCGGGCCGCGCCAGCGCGGGTACGCCCTTCGGTGCGGCCGGGCGCGGGGATGCAGGCACGGGCTGCCGGGTGGGCGGCGGGCCGAGCTGCGGGATGGGCGGCGCGGTCGGTAGCGGGTCTCGGACGGTGCTCGATCGATGTCATGCGTCTCTCTCCTGCTCGGCGGGGCCGGGGGCCGGTACCGCTGGGCTCGGAGACGCCGCCGGGCGCAATACGCCCAGGCGGCCACCGCGCCGGGGTCCGACCGCTGGCGGCACCGGGCGCGGGCCGGTTGCTCCGGCGCCTGCACCCGACACGGTTGTGCCCGTTCGCGCCGCCCGACGCCAGTGCCGAGGGACCGTTGCGGCCGACATACGCCCGTTCGTGATCCGCAGAGCCGGGCTTGGGCGCGCCAGACGGCCGACAGAGCAGCCCCGGCCATACCGTCAGCCGCCCCGGCCGCGCCGTCAGCCGCCGTCCTCGGGCAGGCCCTCGACCAGGGGCACGAACAGCACGTCGCCGAATTCCTGATAGTCCAGACCCGTCGCAGTGCGCTCGACCCTGATCAGCGTCTGCACATCGTCCGACAGCCCCACCGGCAGCACCATCACGCCGCCGAGGCGGAGCTGATCGACCAGGATGCCCGGCACGTCGTCGGCCGCGGCGGCCACCAGGATGCGGTCGAACGGCGCCTGTTCGGGCCAGCCGCGGGTGCCATCGCCGGTGCGCAGCGACACGTTGGCGATGTCCAGCGCCTGCAGCCGCGCGCGCGCCGCCTGCACCAGCGCGCGATGGCGCTCGATGCCATAGACGCGGCGCGCGAGCCGGGCCAGCACGGCGGTTTGATAGCCCGTGCCCGCGCCGACCTCGAGCACCTTGCAGCGGTCGGTGACGTCCAGCCGCTCGGTCATGCGCGCCACGACCGAGGGTTGCGAGATGGTCTGGCCGCAGGCGATCGGCAGCGCCGTGTCCTCGTGCGCGCGGTCGGCAAACGGGTCGTCGACGAACAGCGCGCGGGGCACGCTCTCCATCGCCGCCAGCACGCGCTGGTCGCGCACGCCCGCCTGGCGCAGCGCCAGCAGCATGCGCATCACGTCCTCGGCGCTCGCCTGCCGCGGCATCGCCGCCTCCATCGCCGTGGGCCCCCCCGGCCCCCCCCCCCCCCCACCCCCCCCCGCCCCCCCCGGGGGCGCCCCCCCCCCGGGCGGGGGCGCGCGCGCTGGCGGGGCGACTGTCCCTCGAGCGTTCATGTCAGCCGCCCGCGGGCCCTGGCAAGCACGCCATGCCCTGCGGCCCCCGAGCGGGTCCAGGGCGGCCCCCGAACGGTTCCCGAGCGGGCCCCGGGCGGGTCTAGGGCGGGTCTAGGGCGGCTTCGTGGCGGGAAACGGGCAGGCGCGCACGGGCGCCCGCGGGGCCGGCCCGTAGCTGCATCGGGACCGATCCTGGGCCGTGCCCCGCCCTCTGCACAGCGCAGAACGGGCGACGGCTCAGCCCAGGGTCGCGGCCGCGGCCTCCAGCAGGTCGACCGCCGTCATCCGGGCCTGCAGGGGCGTGACGGTGATCCATCCCTGGGCCGCCAGGCGCGCATCAGAGCCCGCCTCGGCGCTGCCGTTCGACGTGCTGTGGTGCAGAAAGTGATAGGTCCGCCCGTTGGCCGCCGGATAGGGGTCCAGATCGAAGGTCGCACTGCTGCGCAGCCCCTGGGGGCAGACGGCGGTGCCGGCGACCTGATCCGCTTCGCGCGCCGGGAAGTTGACGTTGTAGAACACGCCGGCCGGGCAGGGCATCGCCATCACCTTGGCCACCGCCGCCGCGCCGTGCGCCTTGGCGCTGGCCCACAGATCGCCCGGCGCGCCGGGGCCGCGGCTGTAGAACTGGCTGAGCGCGATCGACCGGACGCCCGCGATGGCCCCCTCCATCGCCGCCCCCACCGTGCCCGAATAGACCACGTCCTCGGCAACGTTATGGCCGCGATTGACCCCCGAGATGACCAGATCAGGCGGGGTGTCGCGCAGGACCTTTCGAAGCCCGATCAGAACGCAGTCCGCCG
>JBCCMW010000457.1:0-2611 GCA_039026175.1 Pseudomonadota bacterium | reverse complement strand
CTGCGACCCCAACCCCGGGGCTGGGGTCGGGGCTGGGGTCGGGGAGGGTGCCGGGCCGGGGAACTGGGCTGGGGCCGGGACTGGGGTCGAGGCTGGGGCCGGACCGGGGATCGGGGCTGGGGCCGGGACTGGGGTCGAGGCTGGTGTCGGGACTGGGGCTGGGACTGGGGCTGGGACAGGGCCGGGGATCGGGGCGGGCGCCGAGGCGGCGCGCCGGCGGGCGCTGGCCGCGGCCGAGGCGCGCTTTTCCACCGTGCTGGGCGAGCTGGTGGCCGAGTTGGCGCTGCTGCGCACGCCGATGGCGCCCGGTGCGCCGCTGCCGCGCGGCCAGATTGCGCGCCGCATGGATCGCGCCGTACGCCCCCACGCGGCGGGTTTCGTCACGCGCATGGCGGCCGTCGCCGGCGCGGTGGCCGACACGGTGCTGGCGGCGATGGTGGCGGCCGCGCCGCTGCAGCGCGCCTATGCCAACAACGGCGGCGACATCGCGCTGCATTTGGCTCCCGGCGCGCGCTATGCCATCGGTGTCAGCGATCATCGCGGCGCGCGCCTCGGCCAGGTGACGCTGGAGGCGGGGCAGGGTGTCGGCGGGATCGCCACCTCGGGCCGGCACGGGCGCAGCCTGTCGCTGGGCATCGCCGACAGCGTGACGGTCCTGGCGGAAAACGCGGCGGCGGCCGATGCGGCGGCGACGCTGGTGGCGAACGCGGTCGACCTGCCGGGCCATCCCGGCATCGCGCGCACGCCGGCGAGCGCTCTGGACCCCGACAGCGATCTCGGCGAGCGTCCGGTGGTGACCGGCTGCCGGGGACTGGCGGCGGACGAGGCAGCGGCGGCGCTTGCGGCCGGCGCCGCCCGGGCCGAGGCGATGCGGCGCGCCGGTCTGATCGCCGGTGCGGCGCTGTTCCTGGAGGGCCAGGTGCGCACCGTCGGCCGGCTGGATGCCGCGGCCCTCGCCGCACCCGCCGCGGAGCCGGCCTGATCCCCGTCGCGCACCCGCCGCGGTGGCGGCCCGATCCCCCGCCCCGTCCACACGGCGGTGGGGCGGCGGCAACACCGGCCGGGGGGAACACCGGCCGGCGGGAACACTGGCCGGCGGGAACACTGGCCGGCGGGAACACTGGCCGGCGGGAACACTGGCCGGCGGGAATACTGGCCGGCAAGAACACTGGCCGGCAAGAACACTGGAGAGGACGGCCCGGCGATGAAGGCAACGATCCGCAAGATCGCGGTCACCGTGGAGGAGACGCACCTGGAGATGGGCCAACCCATCGCGCCGCCCACGCGCAAGGCGGTGGCCATGGCCGTGATCCGCAACCCCTATGCCGGGGTCTATCAGGACGATCTGTCGGCGCTGATGGAGATCGGTGCCGAGATGGGCGCGCTGTTGGGTGCGCGCTGTGTCGCCGCGCTCGGCATCCAGCCGGCCCAGGCCGAGAGCTACGGCAAGTCGGCCATGGTGGGCGAGAACGGCGAGCTGGAGCACGCCGCGGCGATCCTGCACCCCAAACTGGGCGCTCCGCTGCGTAGCGCGGTCGACAAGGGCGCGGCGCTGGTGCCGTCCTCGAAAAAGATGGGCAGCCCCGGGCAGGTGCTGGACGTGCCGCTGGGCCACAAGGACGCGGCCTATGTGCGCAGCCACTTCGACGGTATCGAGGTCCGGCTGAACGATGCGCCGCGCGCCGATGAAATCCTGGTCGCCATCGCGGTGACCGACAGCGGCCGCCCGCTGCCCCGCGTCGGCGGGCTGACGGCGGCCGAGGCCGAGGGCAAAGATGGTTTGCGTTAAGACCGCTGGCGCGCGGGCACCGAGCGCCGAGGCGGCGTCGGCGACCCAGGAGGCGCCCGCCCCCTATGTGCTGGACGAGCAGGTCGGCTATCTGCTGCGCCTTGCCAACCAGCGCCACGCCGCGATCTTTCAGGCGGGCGCGCCGCCCGATCTGACGCCGACGCAATTCTCGGCCCTGATCCGGCTCGGCGAGCATGGGCAGTGCTCGCAGAACCAGCTCGGTCGGCTGGCCTCGATGGACATCGCCACGATCAAGGGCGTGGTCGACCGGCTGCGGCGCAAGGGGCTGGTGGCCGTCGCCCCGTCGGACGAGGACCGCCGGCGCAGCATGATCGCGCTGACCGACGCCGGGCAGGCGCTGGTCGACGGGCTGGCCGCTGAGGGTCGGGCGATCACGCGCGAGACGCTGGCACCGCTGAGCGCTGCCGAACAGCGCACCTTTCTGGCGCTGCTGCGCAAGCTGACCTGACTTCAGCGCTCGCCCCCGTCCTGGCCCCCGTCCTGGTTCCCGTTGTGGCCGGGATCCGGGGCGGTGCGCTGCGGGCGCCCGGGTGCGGCGCGCTCCAGCGCCAGGGTCGAGCGCGAGAACAGGATCGGCGTGCGCACGCCGGGCACGCCCTCGGGCGCGATCTGCAGGCCGCGGTGGCGGATCTGCGGGTCCTCGAACGCCTCGGCGACCGAGAGGATGGGCCCGCCGGGTACGCCCGCGGTCTCCATCGCCGCCAACAGCGCCGCGCCCGGCCAGCCCGCCAGCCGGCCCTCCAGCAGCGGGACCAGCGTCGTGCGATGCTCGACCCGCGCGGGGTTGGTGGCAAAGCGCGG
>JBCCMW010000456.1:0-2618 GCA_039026175.1 Pseudomonadota bacterium | reverse complement strand
CGCCCGCCCCCGCGCCGCCCTGCGGTGGGCGGCGCCCTGGCGCGGGCGGCCCGCGGCGCTCACGGGTCCAGCAGCGGCATGGCCAGCGGGTGCGCCCGTGCCGCGGCCGGGTCGCGCACGAAGCGGTCCAGCACGGCCGGGTAGAGCCGGTGCTCGATCGCCAACAGCCGCCGGGCCAGCGCGCCCGGCGTGTCGCCCGGCCGCACGCTGATGACGGCCTGGCCCAGGATCCGCCCCGCGTCCAACGCCAACGTCACCTCGTGCACCGTCGCGCCGTGGAAGGCGCAGCCCGCGGCCAACGCCCGGGCGTGCGTGTCCAACCCGCGAAGCGCCGGCAACAACGAGGGATGGATATTGACCATGCGACCCGCCCAAGGCTCGATCAGCCGCTGCGTCATGATGCGCAGAAAGCCCGCGCAGGCCACCACGTCGGCGCCCGCCGCGGCGAGCGCGGCGTCCACCGCCGCGTCGAACGCCTCGCGCGTGGGATAGTCGCGGTGCGGCACGACCGCGGTGGCGACGCCCCGCGCCGCCGCCAGCGCCAGGCCGGGCGCATCGGGCTCGTTCGACAGCACCAGCGCCGGCTCGGCCGCCAGCCGGCCCGCGGCCGCGGCGTCCAGCAGCGCCGCCATGTTGGAGCCGCGGCCCGAAATCAGGATCGCCAGGCGGGCGGTCATCGCGCGCTCACCGCCCATCGCCCATCGCCCAGCGCGCCGTCATAGGCGATGCCCGGCGTCTCGGTCACCGATCCGAGCCGAAAGGCACGCTCGCCCGCAGCGCTCAGCATCGCTTCGGCCTCGGCCGTCGCGTCGGCGCGCACCACCAGCACCATGCCGATGCCGCAGTTGTAGGTGCGCAGCGCCTCGTCGCCCGCCAGGCCCGCCGTGCGGATCAGCCAGTCGAACACCGGCGGCAGCGGCCAGGCGCGCAGGTCCAGCGTCGCACCCGTGCCCGCCGGAAGCACGCGCGGCAGGTTCTCGGTCAGCCCGCCGCCGGTGATGTGGCAGACGGCGCGCAGCCCCTCGTCCAGCGCGCGGGCGGCCGCCAGCACGGGCGCGACGTACAGCCTGGTCGGGCGCAGCAGCGCCGCGCCAAGGCTGGCAGCCGGATCGTCGAAGGGGCACGGCGCGTCCCACCCCAGTTCGGCCAGCGACACCGTGCGACGCACGAGCGAATAGCCGTTCGCGTGCACGCCGTCCGAGGCGAGGCCCAGGATCACATCGCCGGGCGCCGCCGCGCGCGGCAACAGCGCGCGCCGCGCGACCGCGCCCACGGCAAAGCCCGCCAGATCGAAGTCGCCGTCGGCGTACATGCCCGGCATCTCGGCCGTCTCGCCGCCCAGCAGCGCGCAGCCCGCGGCCGAACAGGCGGCGGCGATGCCCTGCACCACGCGCCCCGCGGTGTCGACGTCCAGCCGCCCGGTGGCGAAGTAGTCCAGGAAGAACAGCGGCTCAGCGCCCTGGCAGACCAGATCGTTCACACACATCGCGACCAGGTCCTGGCCGATGGTGTCGACCAGGCCGGTGTCGATGGCCAGCCGCAGCTTGGTGCCCACGCCGTCGGTCGCTGCGACCAGCAGGCTGTCGCAGTGGTCTGCAGCCGCCAGGTCGAACAGCCCGCCGAAGCCGCCGATGCCGGCGACGACGCCGGGTCGCCCGGTGGCGGCGGCCCAGGGCTTTAGCCGCTCGACCAGGGCGTTGCCGGCGTCGATGGACACCCCCGCGTCGGCATAGGTCAGCCGGTTGGGCCGCGTGGCAGGTGCTGGGTCGACGGGTGCGGGGTCGACGGGTGCGGGGTCGACGGGCGCCGGACTGACGGGTGCTGGGTCGACGGTTGCTGCCTCGACGGTTGCTGCATCGACGGGCGCCGGATCTTTGGGGGTTTGGCCGATGGGGGCCGGGTCCACGGGCGTGGGGTCGGTTGCGGCAGGCGCGTCGCGCTCGGGGTCGCTGGGCGGCATCGGCGGGTCTCCGGGCGGCAGACGGCATGCGGGGCATGTGGGAGCGCCGGACGGTGCGGTGGCGCCTGTCGGCGGTTGGTAGCGACTGCGGCGCCGGGGGTGAAGGCCCCGGTGTCGGCCCGAGGCTGCCCCCAGGCGGGCCCTAGGTAGACCCGAGGCGGCCTAAAGGCGGGGGCGGGCCGCCCGATCCGCCCTACGGGCCTGTGCCGTGTCAATGGCGGCGGACGTGGAATTGACCCTCACCGCGGCTGCCCGTAACGCTCAGCCCGTGCGCCTGGGCCTGTAGCTCAATGGTTAGAGCAGACCGCTCATAACGGTTTGGTTGGGGGTTCGAGTCCCTCCGGGCCTACGCGCGCCCCTTCATATCAACACCTTGCGGGCAATCCCGCGGGGGGCACGCTGCCCATGCGGCGCGGCAGAGGCGACGGGATAGGCCGATGGGAGCGACCGACAAGGCAGCGACCGACAAGGCAGCGACCGACAAGCTGGGGACGGGCGAGCCGGGACCCGGCGGGGCGTCGGCCGAGCGATCCCGCTCGACCCGCGGCGCGCGATGGGACGTGGCGGCCGGGCTGATGGCCGAGGCCTCGGCCTTTGCGCCCGGTACGGTGTGGTTGTTCGGTGCCGGGCCGGGCGATCCCGACATGCTGACATTGGG
>JBCCMW010000455.1:0-2621 GCA_039026175.1 Pseudomonadota bacterium | reverse complement strand
GCAGCGCTTCGGCCCCGGTCGCCGCCGTCACCAGGTTGGCCCCGGTGGGCGCCAGCATCGCCTCCAGCAGCAGCCGGTTCATCGGCACGTCCTCGACCACCAGGATGGTCTGGCCCACCAGCGAGGGGACCGGGCTTTCCTCGGGCGGTGCGCTTGTCGGTGTGCCTTCCCCGCTGCCGCCGGGTGCGCCAGCGGGCGCACGACCGGGCGCGATGCCCCTGGCGGCCGAGGCGGCGGGCGCGCGGATCAGGTCGAAGGCTGCATCGAGCAGGCGCTCGTCCGGCCGCCCGCGCCCCACGATGCGGTCCACCCCCGCGATGTCGCCCATCTCGGGCGGGGCGCCGGTGACCAGGATCCGCAGCCGCTCGCCCCCGGCGGTCTTGCGCAGCCGGCGCACATAGTCGGCCAGCCCGTCGCCGAAGAGCCGGGCGCTGAGGCCCACGAAATCGAACGGCTGGCCTTCGACCGCGCGGTCGCCGACCAGCCGCAGGGCCGCGTCGCGCTGCCCCACGAAGTCTGCCGCCAGCCACGAGGCCGCCAGCGAGCGCATCAGCCTCGGACGCGACAGCACCGTCTCGCGGACGATCAGCAGGCGATGGCGCTGGAACGCGCGGCCCCAGGGCTCGCTCGCCGGTGCGCCGGGCACGATGGTCTCGGGCAGCACCAGCGACAGCCGTTCGGTCCCGTCCTCCACGCTGGGGGCGGGCGCGCTGGCGCCCAGGGCGGCCGCGGCCTCGGCACAGGCGATAAAGGCATCGTCGGCGCCCACCAGCCGCGCGCTCGGGCCGTCGTTCGCGCGGCGTCCGGCCTGGACCACCAGATCGCACGGATCGTCGCCGAAATCGCGGGTCCCGCGCCACAGGCCGAGCGCGCTGATGCTGTCAGGGCCCAGCGCATTGGCCCAGCGCCCCAGCGCCAGGCACAGCCGCGCCATGCCCCGCTCGTCCAGCCCGATATCGGCCGGCAGCATGGCGTCGGTGTGCCAATGCACATCCGGCCGCGAGCCGCCGAGCTCGCGGATCAAGGCCGCCGCGATATCACCGAGGAATTCGTGCGGTTGCATGACCCATGACGCTCGTGAAGCACCCCCCACGTTGTCCCAATCTGCATAAAGGCTGGAAAATTTTGGGGCTGTGGCCGTTCTATTCTGTGTCAGAGCCAGTCTTGCAACAGGGCAACAAGCGGACGATCCGCCGGTGGCATCGGGTATTTTCGCAGGCTGTGCTTGTCGACCCAGGTCAGCGATTGTCCCTCGCGCCCCTGGGCGATGCCACGCCATTTTCGGCATATGTATAAGGGCATTAGAAGATGGAAGTCATCGTACCCGTGGCTGGCGAACGTGAGCGGCGCAAGGCAGCTGTCCCACGTCTGGATGCCCAGCTCTTCGGCCAACTCGCGGATCAGGCAGGCCTCCGGGGTCTCGCCGGGTTCGAGCTTTCCACCAGGAAACTCCCACAAACCCGCCATTTTCTTGCCTTCCGGCCGCTGGGCCAGCAGCACGCGGCCGTCCGAGTCGATCAGCGCGACGGCGGCCACCAGCACCAGCTTCACGATCGGTAATCCGCGTTGATCGAGACATAGGCGTGGGTCAGATCGCAGGTCCAGACCGAGGCGAGGCCCGCGCCGATGCCCAGATCGACGCCGATGGCGATCTCGTCGCGGCGCATGTACGCCGCGGCCGCCGCCTCGTCGTAGCCGGGCGCACGCTGGCCCTCGCGCGCCAGCACCATGTCGCCCAGCGAGATGGTCAGCCGGTCGCGGTCGGCGCGCTCGCCGGCCTTGCCGACGGCCATGACGATACGGCCCCAGTTGGGATCGGCACCGGCGATCGCGGTCTTGACCAGCGGCGAGTTGGCGATGGCGCGGCCCACGCGCCGGGCGGCGGCGGCATCCTCGGCCCCGGTGACGGTGATGCGCACAAGCTTGGTGGCACCTTCGCCGTCGCGCACGACCTGCAGCGCCAGATCGCGCATCACCTGGCCCAGCGCTGCCTCCAGCGCGGGCAGGCGCGGATCGTCGGGCGCCACGATGGGCGCCATGTCGGCCGCACCCGTGGCTGCCACCAGCAGCGTGTCCGATGTCGAGGTGTCGCCGTCCACGGTGATGGCGTTGAAGCTCTCGTCGGCCAGCGCCGCCAGACGGTCCTGCAGCAGCGCGGGCGCCACGGCGGCGTCGGTAAAGACGAACGCCAGCATCGTGGCCATGTCGGGCGCGATCATCCCCGATCCCTTGGCGATCCCGGCGACGGCGACGGGCGTGCCGTCCAGCGACGCCGTGGCGGCGGCGCCCTTGGGATAGGTGTCGGTCGTCATGATCGCGCTGGCCGCGGCCTGCCACGCGCCTTCGGGCGCCAGGCCCGCCGCCAGGGCCGCCAGGTGCACCCGGATCGCGGCGTCGTCGAGCGGCTCGCCGATCACGCCGGTCGAGGCGACGAAGACATCGGCGCCTCCGCCCAGAGCGGCGTCAGCCGCCTCGGCCAGCCGTGCGGTGGCGCCTGCGCCCTCAGTCCCGGTAAAGGCGTTGGCGTTGCCGGCGTTGACCAGGATCGCTGCGGGGCCGGGCCTGGGCGCGGCTCGGCGTGCGGCCAGGCGGGCCTCGCACCACAGCACCGGGGCCGCGCG
>JBCCMW010000454.1:0-2624 GCA_039026175.1 Pseudomonadota bacterium | reverse complement strand
TGGCAGGCGACGATGTGGGCGGCACGGATCAGTCGGCGCATCGTGGGTCCTTTTGGTCGGGGATCGGTCAGGCGTCCGCCGCGTGGCCCAGCAGCGCAAGCCGGCGGGCCCGGCGCGCGCGGGCAGCGGGATCGGGGGCGGCGCCGGCGACGGCGGCGGCGGCGTGTTCGGCCGTGCGCTCGGCCTTGTGGCAGGCGACCTGGCGGCCGGCGACCATGCGCAGCGCCGGAACCTCGACGCGGCACCGCTCCTCGGCCAGCGGGCAGCGGGGGTGGAAATGGCAGCCGGGCGGCGGGGCCGCCGGGCTCGGCACGTCGCCCGACAGCACGGGGCGCTGGCGCTTGCCGGGCTCGGGCCGCGGCACGGCGGCCAGCAGCGCCTGGGTATAGGGGTGGCGCGGATCGCCATAGAGCGTCGCCTTGTCCGCCACCTCGACCAGCCGGCCCAGGTACATCACTGCGATGCGGTCCGAGATATGCTTCACCACCGCCAGATCGTGGGCGATGAACAGGTACGACAGGCCATAGGCGCGCTGCAGGTCCTGCAGCAGGTTCACCACCTGCGCCTGGATCGACACGTCCAGCGCCGACACCGGCTCGTCGCACACCACCAGATCCGGGTTGGTCGAGATCGCGCGGGCCACGCCGATGCGCTGGCGCTGCCCGCCCGAAAACTCGTGCGGGTAGCGCGCGGCGTGAAAACCGCGCAGGCCCACGACCTCGAGCAGCTCGCGGATCCGGCTCTCCAGCCCCTGCCCCGCGGCCAGCCCGTGCAGCACCAGCGGCTCGGCCAGGATCTGGCCCACCGTCAGCCGCGGGTTGAGCGAGGCGAACGGGTCCTGGAACACGATCTGCATCCGCCGCCGCAGCGGGCGCATCAACTGCCGGCCGAGGTGCGTGACGTCCTGGCCGGCAAAGAACACCCGCCCCGCGGTGGGGTCGATCAGCCGGATCGCCAGCCGCCCGGTCGTGGACTTGCCGCAGCCGCTCTCGCCCACCAGGGCCAGCGTCTCGCCGCGGCGGAGCGCGAACGAGAGGCCGTCGACAGCGCGCACCTGACCCACCGTGCGCGCCATGATCAGGCCCTTGCGGATGGGGAAGTGCTTGGTCAGCCCCTCGACCTTTAGCAGCGGGGGCTCGACCTCGACGGGTTTGGCGAGCTCCGCGGTCACTCCGCCGCTTCCTGCGCCGCATCCTCGATCGGCGCGCGCCAGCAGGCCGCGGTGTGGCCCGGCGCCATGTGGTTCAGCGGCGGGATCTCGGCGTCGCAGCGCTCGTCCGCCAGCCGGCAGCGCGGCGCGAAGCGGCAGCCGAACGGCAGCGCCATCGGGTTGGGTACCGAGCCGACGATGGTCGCCAGCCGGTTCCGCGCCTCGTCCAGCCGCGGCACGCTGGCCATCAGGCCCAGCGTGTAGGGGTGCTGCGGATTGTCGAAGATCGCCTGCACCGGCCCCTGCTCCACCACCTTGCCGGCGTACATGATCACGACGTCGTCCGCCGTTTCGGCCACGACGCCCAGGTCGTGGGTGATCAGCAGCACCGCCATGCCCAGACGTTCCTGCAGCGAGGTGATCAGCTCCATGATCTGCGCCTGGATCGTCACGTCCAGCGCGGTGGTCGGCTCGTCGGCGATCAACAGCGCGGGCTCGGACACCAGCGCCATGGCGATCATCACCCGCTGGCGCATCCCGCCCGAGAGCTGGTGGGGATAGGCGTCGATCCGCGTCTCGGCCACCGGGATCTTGACCAGCTTCAGCATGTCCAGCGCCCGCTCGCGCGCCTCGCGCCGGGGCACGCCGCGCTGCACCAGCCCCTCGGCGATCTGATCGCCGATGCGGTAGACCGGGTTCAGCGCGGTCATCGGTTCCTGGAAGATCATCGAGATGTCGCGCCCGCGCACCGCCCGGCGCGCCGGGCCGCGCAGCCGCGCGATGTCCTGGCCGCGGAACACGACCCGCCCGCCGACCGCGGCCGAGGGCGGGGTCAGCCCCATGATGGCGAGCGAGGTGACGGACTTGCCGCAGCCGCTCTCGCCCACCAGCGCCAGCGTGCGGCCCGGCCCGACCGCAAAGTCGATCCCGTCCACGGCGCGGACGGGGCCGTTCTCGGTTGGGAAGGTGACGGAGAGCCCTTCGATGCTGAGCAGCGGCTCGGTCATCGCGTATCCCCGTCCCCCGTCGCGCGTCAGTTGATGAACTGGAAGTCGAGGCCCTTGTAGAGCCCGCAGCCATAGATGTTGTGCGGCTTGACCGGGGCCATGCGGCTGCTCTGCGCCAGACGCATCGGCTCGTGGTAGAGCGGGATCCACACCGCCGCGTCGTGCACCTTCTCCAGCACCTCGCCATAGGCCGCGGCGCGCACATCCGGCGTGGTCGCGGTCTTGCCCTCGTCCAACAGCCGGTCGGTGTCGGGGTCGTCCCAGTTCATGCGGTTCGGCGTGGGCATGTTCTCGGACCGGAAATACAGGTTCAGCGCATCGCCGGCCGAGACGTAGGGGAACGACATGCCGAACAGGTCGAACTCCTGCGTCGCCAGTTTGCCCCAGGCCACCGTCGGGTCGTAAAGCTGGATCACCAGATCGGCGCCGACCTTGCGGAAGTCGGCCTGCAGCGCCTCCATGATCTT
>JBCCMW010000453.1:0-2632 GCA_039026175.1 Pseudomonadota bacterium | reverse complement strand
CGCCGCCAGCGTGTTCCGCCGGGACGACGACGGCGCGCGCGCCGATACCGTGGCGATCCTGCGCGGGCTGGACTGGGCGCTGTCGCGCCGCGCGCGGGTCATCGCGATGAGCTTCGAGGGCGCGGGCAACGCGACGCTGGGCGAGGCGATGCGCCTGGCAGCCGAGCGCGCGAGCCTGGTTGCCGCGGCCGGCAACGGCGGGCGCCGGGCCGATCCGGCCTTCCCCGCTGCGTTCCCCGAGGTGATCGCCGTCGCCGCCGTCGACGCCCGCGGCCGGCCCTACCGGCAGGGCACGCGCGGCGACTATGTCGAGATCGCGGCCCCCGGGGTCGACGTCGTCTCGGCCGCGCCGGGCGACGGGTGGCAGACCTGGACGGGCACCAGCTTCGCCGTGCCGTTCGTTGCCGCTGCGCTGCTGCGCGCCCGGGCCCAGACCGGCGGCGATGCCGAGGCCGCCCGGGCGATCCTGGCGGAGGGAGCGCTGGACCTCGGCGCCCGCGGCCGGGACCAGATCTACGGCAACGGCCTCCTCCGCAGCCCAGGCACCCGCTGCTGGTAGCCCGTTCCTCGGCGGTTCGGGGCGGTCGCGGGGCAACTGTGTTTCGGGTCAGGGTCTGAGCGGCGTGCCGGAACGCATCATGGCGTCGAGGATGGCGAGGCGTTGTCGGGCGATGGCGATGAGGACGGTCTTGGGTGCTTTGGCCTTTGCCCGGAGGCGGTCACGCATCGCGATGAGGACCGGGACGCGTCGCGAGGCGCTGAGGGCGGCAATGTAGAAGGCCTCGCGCACCTTTCGGCGCCCGCCCCAGATGCGCCTCGCGCCGGTCCATCGACCGCTCTCCCGGGCATGGGGTGCGAGGCCGGCAAGGGCTGCGATGCGACGGCGGCCAAGGGTGCCGAGTTCCGCAAGCGCGTCGAGGAGCGTGGCCAGGACCGTGGGTCCGATACCAGGCACGGCCCGGAGCAAACCGGCCTGCGCAGAGAGGTCTGCGTCAGCGGCGATCAGCGCGGCGATCCGCCTGTCCAGCTCGGTCACCTGGGTGCCCAGCAGGGCGATCATGGTCTCGATGGCCTCGGCGATCTCGACCTGGCCGGCGCTGTGGCGTCGCCGCTTTTCGGCCTTGCGCATCTCGACCAACTGCGTGCGACGGCGGGGAAAACGGCGGGGAAAACGGTGGGGAAAGTCGGCGAGGCGCGGACGTGTTGGGGGTGGTTGGCGCGGTGATCGGCAGCGAGAGCCTTGCCCCCAATTCGGCGAGCACCTTCGCGTCGACCCTGTCTGTCTTGGCGAGCACGCCCAGCGCCCGGGCGCATTCGCGGGCCTGGCGCGGATTGACCCGGCTGAAGCGACGGCCGCGGGCGGTCAGCACGGCCATGAGCGGACCGTCGCAGCCGCTGGTTGCCTCGAAGACAACCAGGCTGTCGGCGGCCTGCGTCTGTGCCCAGTCGGCGATCGCTTCGGGCGTGTTCGCGATGCGCCGGTGCCGGCCGTCGGGCAGGCTGTGGATGTCGATGAAGGCCCGCGCAAGATCGAACCCGCTGCCGGTTTCTGTCATGGTGAGGCTTGATGTCCATGTCATGTGGGATCGCGCGTCTCAAGCACCTGTTCGGGCTCAGAGCGACGCGGCAGGGACCCTTGCTCCCGCACGGGCTGCCACCCCAGGGGGGACGGGCTCCCTGCCGCACCCGCCATACTACCACCTCGCCAACAGACGGGGGGCTTGCCGCCCAAGCCTCGCAATCCTGACCGGACCGGCGCGTCCTCGTGGCCAGCGCCTTTGCCATACGCCGCTGCATCGCGCCCCCGGCGCCGGCGGTCAGGATGCGGGGCAGGGGGTGCGCAGCTTGCCGCGCTCGAGATGCCATTGGGTGTCGGCCAGGGCGGCCACGTCGGCGCGGTGGGTGACCATCACGACGGTCGCCGAGGTTTCGGCCAGCAGCATGGCGATCAAGCGGGGCGCGGCGTCGTCCAGCCCCTCGTCCGGCTTGTCCAGCAGCATCAGACCCGTGCCCGACAGGGCGGCGCGGGCCAGCAGCAGGCGCTGGCGCTCGCCCGTCGACAGGGTGCGCCCGCCCTCGCCCAAGCAGCCGTCCAGGCCCCCCAGGCGCCGCAGCACGGGGTCCATGCCATAGCGCCGGGCCGCGGCCTCGATCGCCGCATCGTCCAGCCCGGGGCGGCTGGCCGCGCCCATCGTCAACGCGCGGCGCAGGGTGCCGGCCAGGATCGGGCTGTGCGCGCCGATCAGGCAGGGCCGCGCGGTGGCGGGGCCCGGCCGGTGCGCGGGCCGCCCATCCAGCCGCACGCGGCCACGCTCGGGCACCTCCAGCCCGGCGGCCAGGGCCAGCAGCAGCGTCTTGCCCGCGCCATTGGGGCCGGCCACGGCAACGCGCCCGCCGGGGGCGATCGCGGCGTCCAGACCGCGCAACACGCCCTCGCGGACCCCGTCGAAGGCCAGCGCCGTGGGCTTGGCCGCGCCGCCGCGCTTGCGCCGGACGGGCGGCAGGGGCGACAGCGCCATCAGCGCGGCACAGCGGGCCCGGGCGGCCAGGTAGCGCCGCCGCCGGCCCCAGGCGCCCGCCAGGTCGCGCAGCGGCTGGACCGCCAGGCCCAGACCCGCCAGCGCGCCCGCGG
>JBCCMW010000452.1:0-2645 GCA_039026175.1 Pseudomonadota bacterium | reverse complement strand
GATCAGCAGGTAGGGCAGCCTGGTGTTGCGGAAGACGACGGGTTTGGTCTGCACGGTCACTCCGGGGTCGGCGCGCGGGAGCCCGCGCGGTGGGCACGTTGGTCTGCAAGGTGGGCCGGGACCGGATCGGGCGGAGGGTTTAGGCGGCCGGCGCGGTCACCGGCGGTCCGGCAAGGGACGGCGGCGGTTCGGACGGCGCGGAGCAAGCACTCTACGGCGCCCGGCGCTGGCGCGTAGGGCGCATGCACCGCGCCGCCTGAACCGCCGCCGCCCCTTGCCGGCCCACCGGTCACCTGCCGGACGCGAAGACCCTGCGCCCGATCCGGTCCCGGCCCACCCTGCAGACCAACGTGCCCACCGCGCGGGACCCCGCGCGCGCCGATCCCCGGAGTGACCGTGCAGACCAAACGCGTCGTCTTCCGCAACACCTGGCTGCCCTACCTGCTGATCGCGCCGCAGATCGCGATCACGCTGGTGTTCTTTATCTGGCCCGCGGCGCAGGCGCTCTGGCAGTCCACGCTGCGCGAAGACGCGTTCGGCCTGCGCTCGCAGTTCGTCGGCACCGCCAACTTCGAGCGGCTGTTCGCCGACCCGCTGTACTGGGACGCGTTCTGGCGCACGCTGGGCTTCTCGGCCGCCGTCACGGCGCTGTCGATGGGCATGGCGCTGGTGCTGGCAGTGTTCGCCGACCGGGTGCTGCGGCGCGCCACGGTCTATCGCACGGCGCTGATCTGGCCCTATGCCGTGGCGCCCGCGGTGGCCGGGGTGCTGTGGTACTTCCTGTTCAACCCCACCATCGGGATCGCGGCGCGCACGCTCGACACGCTGGGCTACGACTGGAACCACTTCACCGACGGGTGGGACGCGCTGGCGCTGATCGTCTTCGCCTCGGCCTGGCGCCAGGTGTCCTACAACTTCCTGTTCTTTTTGGCGGGCCTGCAGTCGATCCCCCGCTCGTTGGTCGAGGCCGCGGCGATCGACGGGGCCGGCCCCGCGCGGCGGTTCTGGACCATCCAGTTCCCGCTGCTGGCGCCGGTCGGCTTCTTCCTGCTGGTGGTCAACGTCGTCTACGCGTTCTTCGACACGTTCGGCGTGGTCGACACCACCACCCGCGGCGGGCCGGGACAGGCGACGACGACGCTGATCTACAAGGTCTATGCCGACGGTTACGTGGGCCAGAACCTGGGCGCCTCGGCCGCGCAGTCGGTGGTGCTGATGGTTCTGGTGATCGCGCTGACGGTGCTGCAGTTCCGGTACATCGAGCGGCGGGTGGCCTACTGATGGTCGAGCGGCGGCCTATCCTGGCGGTGCTGACGCATCTGATCCTGATCCTGGGCGCGGCGCTGTTCGCGCTGCCGATCTGGCTGGCCTTCACCGCCTCGACCATGGACGGGGTCGAGGTGGCGCGCGGGCTTTCCTTTCTGCCCGGCGACCGGCTGGCCGAGAACTATGCCACGATGTTCGGCGAGGGGCTGTCGACCGCGGGGGCGCCGCCGCTCGGCCTCATGCTGTTCAACTCGGCCGCGATGGCGCTGTTGATCACGCTCGGCAAGATCGCGATCTCGCTGATGTCGGCGTTCGCCATCGTCTACTTCCGCTTCCCGTTCCGGGTGCTGGCGTTCTGGACGATCTTCGTGACGCTGATGCTGCCGGTCGAGGTGCGCATCATGCCGACGTTCCAGGTGGTCGCGGACCTTGGCATGCTGAACAGCTACGCGGGGCTGACGATCCCGCTGATCGCCTCGGCCACCGCGACGTTCCTGTTTCGCCAGTTCTTTATGACCATCCCCGACGAACTGACCGAGGCTGCGCGGATCGACGGGGCGGGGCCGCTGCGGTTTTTCCGCGACATCCTGATGCCGCTCAGCATCACCAACATCGCGGCGCTGTTCGTGATCCTCTTCATCTACGGCTGGAACCAGTACCTGTGGCCGCTGCTCGTGACCACGGACGAGAGCTACTACACCATCGTCATGGGGCTGAAGCGGCTGGCGGAATCGGCCGAGCAGCAGCCCCAGTGGCCGCTGGTCATGGCGACCGCGATCCTGGCGCTGGTGCCCCCCGTCGTGGTGATCGTCGTGATGCAGCGCCTGTTCGTGCGCGGCCTGGTGGAGACCGAGAAATGAGCGCGATCCGCCTGGCGGGCGTCACCAAGAGCTATGGCCGCACACCCGTCATCCACGGGCTGGACCTCGAGGTCGCTTCGGGCGAGCTGATCGTGATCGTCGGCCCCTCGGGCTGCGGCAAGTCCACGCTGTTGCGCATGGTGGCGGGGCTGGAGACGGTGACCGGCGGCACGGTCGAGATCGGCGACCGGGTGGTCAACGACCTGGAACCGGGCGAGCGCGACATCGCCATGGTGTTCCAGAACTACGCGCTCTACCCCCACATGACGGTGCGCCAGAACATGGCCTATGGCCTGCGCATCGCGCGCCGGCCCCAGCCCGAGATCGCGCGCCGGGTCGAGGCGGCGGCCGAGATGCTGGAGCTCGGCCACCTGCTGGACCGCAAGCCCCGCGCGCTGTCGGGCGGGCAGCGCCAGCGCGTCGCCATGGGCCGCGCCATCGTGCGCGAGCCCGCCGTTTTCCTTTTCGACGAACCGCTGTCCAACCTAGATGCCAAGCTGCGCACGCAGTTGCGGGCCG
>JBCCMW010000451.1:0-2671 GCA_039026175.1 Pseudomonadota bacterium | reverse complement strand
GTGGCCGCGGCCGTCGGCGCCGGGCTGGCCGTTTGGTTGGGCACGACGACGGTGTTCTGGGCGGGGCTCAGGGCGCCGGCGCTGGGCGTTTCGCTGGGGCTGTTGGCCGCCGCGGCGGTGCTGGCCGCCGGATGGTACGGCGAGTTGGGCGGCACGATGCGCGTTGCCGCCGATTTGGAGCAGACGCTGGCCGACCTGCGCCCCGGCGGCTGAGCCTGGGGCGCCCGGCCGCGGCGCGGCTGGGTGCGGCTTCGCCGCTGATCGGGTCCGGCGGCTTCGCCGTCGACCGCGCCCGGAGCGGCAAGCGCTGGGCCGGTCCGCGGCGTATCGAGCGTGCGTAAGCGGACACGGGCTGCAGGGCGCCTGCGATCGGGCGTCCGCGATCGGGCGCCTGGGATCGGGCGCCTGGGATCGAGCATCTGGGATCGGGCGTAGGGGATCGGGCGTCTGGGATCGAGCGTCTGGGATCGGGCGTCTGGGGCGTCAGCGGGCGGCCAGTTCCTCGGCCAGCAACGTGCGGATCGCGGCGAGATCGGCGTCGCGGGTCGCGAACGCCCGGCCGATGCCGTGGGCCAGGATAAAGGTCAGGCGGCCCTGGCTGACCTTTTTGTCCTGGGCCATCAGCGCCATCAGCCCGTCGGCGTCGGGCAGCGCGCCCGGGATATCGGCCAGCCGGGTGGGCAGGCCCATCGCGGCGAGGTGATGCGCGACCCTGCCCGGAACCTCCTGGGCGCAGAGACCGAGCCGCGCCGAGGCCTGGAACGCCAGGCACGCGCCCACCGCCACCCCCTCGCCGTGCAGCAGGCGCTGGCTGTAGCCAGTCGCAGCCTCGAGCGCGTGGCCGAAGGTGTGGCCAAGGTTCAGCAGCGCCCGCTCGCCCTGTTCGCGCTCGTCGCGCGCGACGATGGCGGCCTTGGCGGCGCAGGAGCGGCGCACCGCTTCGACCCGTGCTGCGCGGTCGCCGTCGCGGAGCGACGGGCCCGCGGCCTCCAGCCACTCCCAGAACGCCGCATCGCCCAACAGGCCGTACTTGGCAACCTCGGCATAGCCGGCCAAAAACTCGCGCGGGGCCAGGGTATCGAGCGCGGCGATGTCGGCCAGCACCAGGCGCGGCTGGTGAAAGGCGCCGATCAGGTTCTTGCCCGCCGCCGCGTTGACGCCGGTCTTGCCGCCGACCGAGCTGTCGACCTGGGCGAGCAGGCTGGTCGGCACCTGGATGACGTCCACGCCGCGGCGGAGGACGGCGGCGGCGAAGCCCGCCAGATCGCCCACGACACCGCCGCCGAGCGCCAGGATCACGTCGCTGCGCTCGACCTGGAGCGCCAGCAGCCGGTCCAGCACGTCGGCGAGGACGGACATGGATTTCGAGCCCTCGCCGGGCGGCACCACGACGGCCTCGGCCGCGATGCCGGCATCGGCCAGCGCCCCCTGCAACGGGGCGAGATGGTGCCGAGCCACGGTCGCGTCGGTCACGATCGCGGTGACCGGGCGGGGCAGCAGGGGCGCTATGTGGCGCGCCGCATCGGCGATCAGCCCGTCGCCGATGACGATATCGTAGGCCCGCTCGCCGAGGCCGACGGCGATGCGCGTCTCGCCCCCGGGGGCCCGCGGATCCTCTGGGCGCTCGCCGTCCATCCCGTCCTCGTCTGCTGCGGCCTCTGCGGGTCTCGGCGGGTCGCCCGGCGCGGCCCTTCTGGCGCGAGTTAGCCGATGTCGCCCAGCGTCGACAGAGCGCCGGGCTGGGTGGCCAGGGCCGCGACCAGCCGCTCGACCATGGCCTCGTGCGGCTGGCCGAGGAGGCTGTCGACCACGACGGCCGCGCGGGCATAGACCGGATAGCGCGCCTCGATCAGCCGCGCCAGCGTCTCGCGCGGGTCGCCCCGGTTCAGAAGCGGGCGGTGGCTGCGCCCCGCGGTGCGCGCCACCAGCGTCTCGAGATCGGCGCGCAGCCACACCGATACGGCACGCTCGGCGATCAGCGCCCGGGTCTCGGGGTCGAGGAACGCGCCGCCACCGGTCGCCAGCACGTGCGGCGGCGCATCCAGCAGGCGCGCGATCACCCGCCGCTCGCCGGCGCGGAAATAGGGCTCGCCGTGCAGACGGAAGATCTCGGCGATGGGCATGGCGGCCGCCTCTTCGATGGCGGCGTCGCTGTCGCGGAAGGGGGCGCCCAGCGTGTCGGCCAGGCGCGTGCCGACCGAGGTTTTGCCCGCCCCCATCAGCCCGACCAGCACCACGGTGCGGTTCAGCCGCCAGCGCGGCCGGCCCGCCGCCCGCTGGCCGCCCGGGGTGCCGTTGCCGCGCCGCTCGGTGCCGCTCTGCTCCGCCATCGCGCCGTTGCCCTGCCGTGCCGTGCCGTGCCGCCGATGCGCGAACAGAGCGCAAAGCGCCACCCGGCTCAACCGCGAAGCGAAGGCGACCACCGGCAAGGGGCGCGCCCGCCCCCCATGGTTCCGCAGGATGGTGGGACGCGTGCGACGTAACCGATGGCGGCGCGCGTGACCGCCTCCGTGACCGAGCCTGCGACCGGACGCTGACGACCGATGGCGCGCCGCCTGCACCGCAAGGGCGGCGGGGCGCCCCGGTTGCGCGGCAATGGCGGCAGGGCGCGCCTGTCCGCGGCGCAGGCTAGGGGCGCGCCGGTCCGCGGCGCAGGCTAGGGGCGCGCCGG
>JBCCMW010000450.1:0-2677 GCA_039026175.1 Pseudomonadota bacterium | reverse complement strand
CGGCGACGGCGGTCGGCGTGGTGGCCGAGGCCGGGCCGGGCTGCAGTGCGACCGGCAGGGCGACGGCGGCCGCCACCAGCAGCGCCAGAACCGGGCCAACGGGCCGGCGGACGGGAATGCGAAACCTGGCAGCCATCGTACCCTCCGATACCCACGCGCGCGGCGAATGGTGCCGTCGCCGGGCGCCCGGCTCAAGCGCCCCGCGCGCACGGTTCCGCGACCCGTGTGCCCATGAGTGGCGCGCGCGGGCGCTGCGGTTCGGGCGCTGCAGTATGGGCGTGCCGGTTCGGGCGCTCCGGTTCGGGCGCTCCGGTATGGGCGCTGCGGTTCGGGGGGCTGCGGCATGGGCGCTCCGGTTCGGGGGGGCTCCGGTTTGGGGCGATCCCGGGCGCGGGCGCGATCAGGTGGCGAGGGCGATCAGCAGGTCCTTGGCCTCGACTTGGGTGCCGGTGGGGGTGACCACGCGCTCGACCACGCCGTCGCGCTCGGCCCGGATGGCGGTCTCCATCTTCATCGCCTCGAGCGTCAGCAGCAGCTCGCCCGCGTGCACGCGCTGGCCGGGCTCGACGGCGACCGAGCCGATCAGTCCCGGCATGGGCGCTGCCACATGGCCGGGGTTGGCGTCGTCGGCCTTCTCGCTCTTGGCTGCGGCGGCGGCGATGCGCCGGTCGTCGATGCGGATCGTCCGGGGCTGGCCGTTCAGCTCGAAGAACACCTTCACCTCGCCCTTCTCGTCGGGCTCCGAGACGGTCTGCAGCCGGATCACCAGCGTCACGCCAGGGCGGAGGTCGACAGCGATCTCCTCGCCCGGCGCCATGCCATAGAAGAATGTGGGCGTCGGCAGCACCCGCACCGGGCCATAATCCCGCCGGCGGCCCATGTAGTCGAGGTACACCCGCGGGTACATCAGGTACGAGGACAGGTCCTCGTCGTCGACGGTGTGGCCGTCCATCTCGTCCGAGGCTTCCCGGCGCTTGGCCTCCAGGTCCTCGGGCGGCATCAGGCTGCCGGGGCGCACGGTGATCGGATCCGCGCCGGCCAGCACCTTGTCCTGCAGCGCCTGGGGAAAGCCGCCGTGGGGCTGGCCGACGGCACCTTTGAAGAAGGTCACCACGCTGTCGGGGAAGCTGACCTCGGTCTCGGCGCTCTCGACATCGGCGCGGGTCAGCCCCGCGGCGACCATGGCGAGCGCGAGGTCGCCCACGGTCTTGGCGATGGGCGTCACCTTGATGACGTCCCCGAACATCTGGTTCACGTCGGCGTAGGTGCGGGCGATGTCCTCCCAGCGGTCCTCCAGGCCCATCGAGCGGGCCTGGGCGCGCAGGTTGGTGACCTGGCCGCCCGGCATCTCGTGCTGGTAGACCTCGGCGCTGCCGGCGCGGAGGTCGCTCTCGAACGCGGCATAGAGCTTGCGCGTGCGCTCCCAGTACTGGCTGAGGGTGCCTATGGCCCCGGCGTCCAGTCCGGTGTCGCGGGGCCCGTGGCGCAGCGCCGCGGCGATCGAGCCCAGCGGCGGCTGCGAGGTGAGGCCCGACATCGCGTCCACCGCGGCATCGGCGGCGTCCACCCCTGCCTCGGCCGCCATCAACACCGCGGCGGCGGACACGCCGGAGGTGTCGTGGGTGTGGAAGTGGATGGGGATCGAGATCTCGTCCTTCAGCGCCTTGACCAGCCGGCCGGCGGCGAAGGGTTTGACCAGCCCACCCATGTCCTTGATGCACAGGATGTGGGCGCCCGCGGCCTCTAACTCTTTGGCCAGCTTCACATAGTAGCTGAGCTGGTACTTGGTGCGCGCCGGGTCGTCGATGTCGCCGGTGTAGCAGAAGGCGGCCTCCAGGATCTTGCCGCTCTCCAGCACGGCGTCCATCGCGACGCGCATGTTCTCGACCCAGTTGAGCGGGTCGAAGACGCGGAACAGGTCCATGCCCGTTTCGGCCGATTGGGCGATGAAGTGCTGCACCACGTTATCGGGCAGGTTGGTGTAGCCGACGCCGTTGGACGCGCGCAGCAGCATCTGGGTCAGCATGTTCGGCATGGCGGCGCGCAGTTCGCGCAGGCGCTGCCAGGGGCATTCCTGCAGGAACCGGTAGGCCACGTCGAAGGTCGCACCGCCCCAGCATTCGACCGAAAAGAGCTGCGGCGCGAGGCGGGCATAGGCCGGCGCCACCTTGATCAGGTCGATCGAACGCATGCGGGTGGCAAGCAGGCTCTGGTGCCCGTCGCGCATTGCCGTGTCGGTAAGCAGCAACGCGTCCGAGGCCAGCATCCGGTCGGCCACGCCCTTGGGCCCCTCGGCGTCCAGCACCTGTTTCCAGCCGTTGGGGGCCGGCGTGTCGGGGCGGATGGGTGCCTCGGGCACCTTGAACTCGCCCGGCGTGGCATAAGGGCGCCAGCGGCCCGCGGTCTCGGGGTGCCCGTTCACGGTGACGTCGGCGATGTAGGTCAGCAGCCGGGTCGCCCGGTCGCGGCGCTTCTTGAACTCGAACAGCTCCGGCGTCGTGTCGATGAAGGTGGTCGTGTACTGCATCGACGTGAAGCGCGGGTGCTGCAGCAGGTTCTCGACGAACACGATGTTGGTCGCGACGCCGCGGATGCGGAATTCGCGGAGCGCCCGGTCCATGCGGGCGACTGCCTCCTCGGGCGTCGGGGCCCAGGCGGTGACCTTCTCCAGCAGGCT
>JBCCMW010000449.1:0-2707 GCA_039026175.1 Pseudomonadota bacterium | reverse complement strand
GGCGGGCGGCGTGGGCGGGCGGCGTGGGCGGGCGGCGTGGGCGCCTGCGATCGCGCGGCGGCGCAACCGCGGCCCCTTGCAATCGCCCCGCGCTCGGGGCACTTCCCGGCGCGAGGCTGCCGTAGCTCAGCGGTAGAGCACTCCCTTGGTAAGGGAGAGGTCGAGAGTTCAAGTCTCTCCGGCAGCACCACTCCCACCGCCGTGCCGCATCGCGCCCGCCGTCCGCGGACCCGCATGACGGGAATCGATTCTCCCCTGCCGGGTCCGATCGTGGTGCCCGCGCAACAGCCCAGCGCTTTCACGGGCGAAACAGTTCCGCAGCAGTCTTCGCTTGCGCCCGTCAACGAAACGGTCGGCGATGCAGCGCCTTCGCCCCCGCACTTGAGATAAATGCCGTTCCGCCACCGTTGCCGCTCGCGCCAAAGGGATTGCCCACGCCCGCTGCGCCCGTGTGATTTCCCAAAACTCGACAGGCACAGGCGGAGGAGCACAGCATGAAAGAGGGGGACAGTTTCCACGTATACCAGGATCGGGGCGGGCAGTGGCGATGGCGCCGGCGCGACGCCGCCGGCAAGCTGGTGGGCGCGGCGTGCGAAGGGTTCTCGAGCCGGCAGGCGGCCGAGGACAACATGCGCCGCGGGGTCGTGCCGCTCGACCGATGGGAATTCTACAAGGACAAGCGCGGGCGCATCCGCTGGCGGCGCATGGCGCCCAACGGCAAGGTGATCGGCGCCGCGACCGAGGGGTTCATCGACCGCACCACTGCGGCGGCCAACGCCGCCCGCCAGGGGTTTCGCGAGAAGTCCTGAACGCCGGGGGCGCCCCGCGCGGCGCCCGGCTTACTCGCTGTCCGGCGGCGGCAGCACGGGCAGCGGCAGAACGCCGTCCTCGTCGAGCCCGAGCCCCGGCATGCCGGGCACACGGCGCACCGCGCGGGTGATAAAATCCGGCAGCGTCATGAGATAGCGCCCGTTTGCATAAAGATCGGCGCTACGCACCGACAGGTCCGAGATCAGCGTATCCGGGTCCTCGCCCGAGCGTGCATAGCGCTCGGTCAGCGCAACGGCCGCGTTGAAATCGTCGGTGCCGATCAGCTCGGCGATGCGCAGATCGCGCAGTACGGGCATCGACCGGGTGAGCGTGACGCTGCCTTGGCCGCTGGCCTGGCCCGCGCCCGGCAGGTCGATGGCCAGTTCCGCCGCGACCTCGCCGCCCAGCATCGACAGATCGAAGCGTCCCTCGGCCCGCGACAGGGCCGACGTGGCCGGCAGGTGGACCGAGACGGCGGCGTCCGTCTGTCCCTCGACGACCAGCGCAAAGGCGGCCGGCGTCCGGGTCAGCGCGCCGCCGGGATCGGCCAGCGACCACAGCACGTCGCCCACCGCGACCTCGGTGCCCGACGCACGCCATTCGAACGGGGTGACCCCGGGCACGGGCAGCCGGCGGCGCGTGTCGCCAAAGCTGACACCGGCCGCCGCCAGCACCAGCATCGGGTCGCTGCGATCCAGCGGCGCGGCAAGACTGGCCGGCGGCTCCAGCGCCATGACCGCGGGCGCCGTGAAGTCGAGCGTCGTCGCCACCACGCCATCGTTGAGCGATGCGGTGCTCGCCACCGTGTCGGCCCGGATCTCGAACACCTTGTTGCGGAGCGGGCCCAGTGCGGCGGCCTGGCGCGGCGGGCTGACGGCGATCACCGTATCGCCCAGGCGCAGCGTCGCATCGAACAGCGACGCCCCGTCGCTGGGATCGATCCGATAGGCCGACAGCGACAGCCCGGCATCGGCGATCTGCAGGTCCAGCCGCCCGGTCTCGAGCGGGCCGTCGGGATCGTTGCCCACCGGCGTCGCGCTCAGCGCCCGACCCTCGGCCGTGGCGAAGGCGACGCGGAGATCGCCGGTGGCGGGCGGCGCCTCGGGCCCCGACGGCAGGCGCCCGGCGACGGCGAGCCCGGTGAACGCCAGCCGCGTGCTCTGCAGCCCCACTGCCGTCGGGTCGCCCTCGCGTGCCGGATCGTAGGCGAGCGACAGACCGCCCGCCTGCAGCAGCACCTCGGTCGCCCCCCCCGGCGCGCGGAACTGCTCGCCGGCGTCGGCGATCCGCGTCAGCACCAGCGTGGCGTCCTCGGCCAGGATTTCGATGCCCACGGCCGCATCGGGGTCGGCGGTGGCGACGATCCCGGGGGCCAGCACCAGGCGCGCCGTGTCCGGCAGGGTCACGTCCACGCGGTCGGTGTCGAACAGGCTGACCGCGGCGCTCAGCGTCGGCAGGGTCAGCGTGGCCCGGCCCGGCACGCTGACCGCCACGTCGCGCGTTGCAAGGTCATAGCCGAAAGGGAAGCCGCCGATCGCGACGGGGGCATAGGCGATATCGACCCCGCCGGCGCGCAGGCGCTCGACCTCGGCCTCGACAGCGGCGCGGGCCTGGTCGCGGCCCAGGTACCAGAGCACCGACCAGCCGATGGCGAGCACGGCCAGCACCAGGGCCGCATAGGTGCCGATCCTCTTGGCAGAGAGTGTCATGCAACGGGTCCTCGGATCCTGTTTCCAGCGTGTGGTCGGCGGTGGGCGGGGCGGCGCGTTAAGGCGGGCCCAGCGGTCGTCATGCCGTGCCCGCGGCGCGGGCGGTCGTTGTGCCGTGCCCGCGGCGCCGGCTGTCGTCGTGCCGTGCCCGCGGCGCGGGCGGTCGTCGTGCGGTGCCCGCGGCACGG
>JBCCMW010000448.1:0-2725 GCA_039026175.1 Pseudomonadota bacterium | reverse complement strand
GTCCGCGGCGGGCCGATCGGGCGCGTTGCGGGCGCGCCGGGGCGTCGGGTGCGACGACCCGGGCGCGCGTGGCGCGGCTTGCGCCCGAGCGGACGCGCGCCGAGGCGGTCCAAGACACCCGTCGCGATGCGGTCCTGGGGCGGGGCGCCGCGGCAGGCGAGGCGGGCGCTGCCTGGCGCGGGCGATGACAGACGTGCCTGCGCCCATAGCTGCGCCCGTAGCTGCGCCCGTAGCTGCGCCGGTAGCTGCGCCCGTGTCGGCCCCGGTGCCGGCCGAGGCGTCGGTGTCGGGCGCGCGCGGCCCATCCGCCGGCCCATCCGCCGGCCCATCCGCCGACCCAGCCGCCGACCCAGCCGCCGACCCATCCGCCGTCCCGTGGTGGCGCGGCCGCGGGCCCGGGTGGGCGCCGGCATTGACGCTGCTCTTGATGCTGGGGCCGGTGGCGGCGGGGCTGGCGGGCACGCTGGCGCCGGCCTTCGGCTATCTGCCCGCGCTTGGCGGCGACGCGTTTTCGCTGGCCCCGTGGCGGGCCTTGGCCGAGACGCCGGGGATCGCACGCTCGGCGTGGCTCAGCCTCTCGACCGGGCTGCTCTCGACCCTGCTGTCGCTGATCATCGCGCTGGCGATCGTGGCGGCGACGCAGGGCACGCGGTCGTTCGCGCTGGTCTCGCGCGCGCTCTCGCCGCTGTTGTCGCTGCCCCACGCAGCGGCAGCCTTCGGGCTGGCGTTCCTGATCGCGCCGTCGGGCTGGATCATGCGCTGGCTCAGCCCCTGGGCCACCGGGCTGGACCGCCCGCCCGACGTGCTGGTGGTGCACGATCCGGCGGGCCTGGCGCTGGTCGCGGGGCTGGTGGCCAAGGAAGTGCCGTTCCTGCTGTTGATGACCCTGGCCGCGCTGGGGCAGGCGGACGCGCGGCGCGCGCGGTTGGCGGCGCTTAGCCTCGGCTACGGGCCCATGGCGGGGTGGGCCAAAGCCGTGGGCCCCGCGGTCTATCGCCAGATCCGCCTGCCGGTCTTCGCGGTGCTCGCCTATGCCATGTCGGTGGTCGACGTCGCCCAGATCCTGGGCCCCACCACGCCGCCGCCGCTGTCGGTGCGACTGGTCGAGTGGATGCGCGACCCGGACCTGGCACTGCGGTTCAAAGCGGCGGCCGGGGCGGTGCTGCAGATCGGCCTGGTGGCGCTGGCGCTCGGCCTCTGGCGGCTGGGCGAGATCGCCGTCGCCCGGCTGCACCGCGCCTGGTGCTGGGCGGGATGGCGGCACGCGGGCGACACGGCGGTGCGCGCAGCGGGCGGGCTGGCGGGACTGGGCCTGGCGGGCGGCATGGCGGTCGGGCTCGCGGGTCTGGCCGTCTGGTCGGTCGCCGGGCTCTGGCGCTTTCCCGACGCGCTGCCGGGCACGCTGACCGGGCGGATCTGGCTGCGCGAGGCGGGCAGCATCCTGGACCCGGCCGCGACGACCTGCATCATCGCGGGACTGGCCGCGGCCATCGCGTTGGCGCTGACGGTGGCGTGCCTGCAGACCGAGGCGCGCCGGGGCACGGCGCACGGCAACGGCGTCGCCGCGGGCCGGCGCGCACGGGGGCTGTGGCTGTTGTACCTGCCGCTCTTGGTGCCGCAGACGGGGTTTCTGTTTGGCCTGCAGATCGCGGTCAGCGCTGCGGGCCTGCCCCCGGGGCTGGCGGTGGTGACGGCGGCGCACCTGGTGTTCGTGCTGCCCTACGTCTTTCTGTCGCTGTCGGGCCCCTGGCGGGCGTGGGATACGCGGCTGGGCGTGGCGGCCGGTGCGCTGGGCGCAGGGTCGGCCGGCGTGCTGTGGCGCGTGCGGCTGCCGATGCTGGCGGCCCCGCTGCTGACGGCCTTTGCCGTGGGCTGGGCGGTGTCGGTCGGCCAGTACCTGCCGACGCTGCTGCTGGGCGCGGGCCGCGTGGCGACGCTGACGACCGAGGCCGTGGCGCTGGCCGCCGGCGGCGACCGGCGGATGATCGGCGTCTGGGCGCTGGTGCAGGCGCTGGCGCCGCTGCCGGCCTTTGCGCTGGCGCTGGGGCTGCCGGCGCTGATCTGGCGTCGCCGTCGGGGCATGACGGCCGCACGATGAGCGAACGGGGCCTGCAGCTCGAGCGGCTGGCGATCCGTCTGGCCGGCCAGCCGCTGGCGGCGCTGGACCGGGCCGTGGCGCCGGGCGAGGTGCTGACGGTGATGGGCCCCTCGGGCTCGGGCAAGTCGACGCTGCTGGGGG
Organism: Pseudomonadota bacterium; assembly: GCA_039026175.1. Classification (GTDB taxonomy): domain Bacteria; phylum Pseudomonadota; class Alphaproteobacteria; order Rhodobacterales; family Rhodobacteraceae; genus Thermohalobaculum. Next base: position 486 of record JBCCMW010000448.1, on the reverse strand, counting down.
CCATCACCGGCACGCTGGCGCCGAGCTTCCGGGTCGAGGGGCGGGTGCTGGTCGACGGGGCCGACGTCACCGCGCTGCCGACCCACCGCCGGCGCATCGGCATCATGATGCAGGACGACGTGCTGTTCCCCCATCTCTCGGTCGGGGCGAACCTGGCGTTCGGGCTGGACGCCGCGGTCCGCGGCCGCACCCGGCGCGCCCGGGTCGAGGAGGCGCTCGCCGAGGCGGGGCTCGCGGGCTTTGCCGAGCGCGACCCCGCCACCCTGTCGGGCGGGCAGCGCGCACGGGTGGCGCTGATGCGGACACTGTTGAGCGCGCCGCGCGCGCTGATGCTGGACGAGCCGTTCTCCAAGCTCGACACCGAGATGCGCGCCCAGATCCGCAGCGTGGTGTTCGAGGGCGCGCGGCGCCACGGCCTGCCCACCATCCTGGTCACCCACGACCGCGCCGATGCCGAGGCCGCGGGCGACGACCGCGCCGCCCGCG
>JBCCMW010000447.1:0-2727 GCA_039026175.1 Pseudomonadota bacterium | reverse complement strand
CCAGCGCATGCCCGCCAACACGCCCGCCAGCGGCCCCGCGAAACCGGGCACCGTGTCGGCCAGCACCGGCAGCCCGAAACGGGCAAAGCGCGCCGGGTCGCCGTTGGCATTCAGCGCCAGGCCGTCCACTTGCGGCGCCAGACGCTCGATCACGTGGGCCAGCAGCGGCCGGCCGGCCAGCGCCAGCAGGGCCTTGTCGCCGCCGCCCATGCGCCGGGCCAGACCGCCTGCCAGGATGACCCCTGCGATCTTGAGTGACCCGTCTTTCGCCAGCATCCCTGCACGCCCCCGCGCGCCGCCTCGTCCCTGTGCCACGCCGCACCACGCGCGACGCCACGGCAGACCCTACTCTCTAGGCCGATCGCCGTGGAGGCGCGAGATGGCCGGAAGTCGGGGCTGGTCAAGTCCACCCGCCGCCCTAACGCCCGGTCCGGGACCGGCCCGGCGAGCGGTTCAGAACGCCGCCTCGGCGCCCGTAGCGTGCTCGCGGTCGGGGGCATAGCGTGCTGCCAGCGCCTGTACCGACGCGCGGGTCCAGCCCTGGGGCAGGGCGGCGTCGGGGACCGGGAAGGCGCCCATGCCGAACACCAGCGCCAACCCGTGCGGGGTGTCGGCCGCACCCAGATAGCTGGTCCAGCCGGCCTCGACCCGGTAGCTGCCGCAACGCCACACGATGCCGTCGGGCCCCAGCACGATCTGCGCCCGCGCCGGCAGCTCCATCGCCGCCAGACCCGCGGTCAGGATGCGCCGCTGCTGGCGCCGGGTCGAGCGCTGGAAGACGAAGAGCGCCACGCCGTTCGCCAGCGCCGCCGCAATTCCCGCCGTGGGGTCGATCGCCGACGCGCCGCCGATCACCGCCGCCGGCAACGCCACCAGGCCCGTGGTCGTCCAGAACCGCCAGCGCTGCGGCTGGCGCCGGACGATCAGCTGCCCCGCTGCCATCGCCGCCGCCAGCACCTGCCCCGCGTCGATGGTCGCCGTCGCGTGCAGCACGTCGTTCATCGCCGTCCCCTCAGAACACTGCCCCGTGGCCCCCGCGGTGGGCCAGGTCCGGCGCGAACCGTGCGATCGGCGCCTCGCCGTCGGCCACGGCGTCCAGCCCCGGGGCGGCGCGTCGACGGGGAGGCCGAGCGTGGTGAGCGGCAGCACCGCGACGATGCCGCGCAGGCTCGGGACCGCGCCGGGAAAGCCGGTCCAGGCTTTGCGGCGGGACGTGCCGCCGATACGCCAGCCCGCCCCCCGGGCCCGATCCAACCCTCGCTCGGGGGTGCCTGCGCCGCGCACGCCAGCGTCGGCGTACCGTCGCGGCGTTGCATCATCGCCGTCATGCGCCGCCCCCAGGCGTGGATCGACGGCAGCACGCCGAACGACGGAGAGGCCCAAGTGCCCTCGGCCACCGGGGACCGTGCGACGATGGCGAGCGACGCATCCCGCACCTGGGTGCGGACGCCGGCCGGCCAGCGGGACGCGAGCCACCCGCACGACGCCTGCGCCATCGGAGCGCCGACCGCCCCGCCGACCGCTCGCGCCGGCACAATCTGCGCGCTCGGCGCGGGTGGCAGCGGGCGTGGCGTCAGCCATCGCGGGCGGCCTTGCGGCGATGGCGGGGGTCCTCGGCCTCGCCCCGCAGCGGCGCGTCCCAGACCAGCCGCTCGGCGCCCGACAGGCAGACGAAACGCTCGCCCCGCATCCGGCCGATCAGCGTGAGGCCCACCTGGCGCGCCAGATCCACGCCCCACGCCGTAAAGCCCGAGCGCGAGGCCAGCGCCGGGATGCCCATTAGCGCGGTCTTGATCACCATCTCCGAGGTCAATCGCCCGGTGGTGTAGAGCAGCTTGTCGCCGCCCGCCACGCCCTCGGCCAGCATCCAGCCGGCGATCTTGTCCACCGCGTTGTGGCGGCCGACATCCTCCATGAACACCAGTGGGCGGTCGCCGGCGCAGAGCACCGTGCCGTGGATCGCCCCGGCCTCGAGGTAGAGCGAGGGCTGGGTGTTCACCGCCTTGGCCAGGCCATAGAGCGCCGAGGTGCGGAGGGTGGTGGGCGGCAGGCTCAGCCCCTCCAACCCCTCCATCACGTCGCCGAACACCGTGCCGACCGCACAGCCCGAGGTGCGGGTCTTGCGCTTCAGCTTCTCCTCGTAGTCGGTCGCCCGTTCGGTGCGCACGACCACGGTCTCGAGCTCCTCGTCATAGTCGACGGCGGTCACCCGGTCGTCGCGGCGCAGCATGCCCTGGTTCAGCAGATAGCCGGTGGCCAGGTACTGGGGGTAGTCGCCGATGGTCATGGCGGTGACGATCTCCTGGCCGTTCAGGAAGATCGTCAGCGCGCGCTCCTCGACCACGCGGATCTCGACCTCGGCGCCGGTGTGGTCGCGGCCGGTGACGGGGCGGGTCAGACGCGGATCGCCGGGATCGGGCGCGATGGCCAGCGTCGCCGCGTTCCCGCTCGCGGGCAGGGCGCTGCCGCTGCGTGGGGCGCTGTGCGGGGCACCGGGGCGAGGGGGGGTGTTGGGGCGAGGGGGGGTGCTGTCGGTCATGGCGGCATCCTGGGCCCCGCGGCACCGGGCCGACGCCGCCAGCGGGCTCACCGCGTTCTAGGCAGGCTCGCGCACGCTCTGCAATCCCAGGCGCTGCACTCCCGGGCGCCGCAATCCGCGGCGTTGTAATGTGAGGTGCTGCACGCGCAGGATAGCTGGCAGGGTCGGTCCCTGCCGCCTTGGATCGT
>JBCCMW010000446.1:0-2728 GCA_039026175.1 Pseudomonadota bacterium | reverse complement strand
TCGACGATGGCGCGTAGGTCGCGCCATCGTCGAGCGGGATGGCGCCGATATCCAGCTCCACGCCCCGGCGTTTCAACAGGTCGACGGCGTTCTGGATCACCGTCAGGGTCTTCAGGCCCAGGAAGTCGAACTTCACCAAGCCCGCCTGCTCGACCCACTTCATGTTGTACTGGGTCGCCGGCATGTCGGACTTTGGATCGCGGTACAGCGGCACCAGCTCGACCAGCGGCCGGTCGCCGATCACCACCCCCGCGGCGTGGGTCGAGGCGTTGCGGTACAGCCCCTCGATCCGCTCGGCCACGTCCAAGAGCACGCCGATGGTCTCGTCGCCCGCGACCTCCTCGGCAAAGCGCGGCTCCTCGGCCCGGGCGCGGACGATCGAGACGGGTTTCACGCCCTCGACCGGGATCAGCTTGGACAGCCGGTCGCCCACGCTGAACGGCAACTGCAGCACCCGGGCGACGTCGCGCACCGCGGCCTTGGACAGGAGCGCGCCGAAGGTGATGATCTGCGCGACGCGGTCGCGGCCGTACTTGGCGGCCACATACTCGATCACCTCCTCGCGCCGGTCCTGGCAAAAGTCGATGTCGAAGTCGGGCATCGACACCCGCTCGGGGTTCAGGAATCGCTCGAACAACAGGCCGTAACGCAAGGGGTCCAGGTCGGTAATCGTCAGCGCATAGGCGACCAGCGAGCCCGCGCCCGAGCCGCGGCCGGGGCCCACTGGGATGTCCTGCGCCTTGGCCCACTGGATGAAGTCGGCGACGATCAAAAAGTAGCCCGGAAAGCCCATCCCCTCGATCACCGACAGCTCGAAGTCGAGGCGGCGCTCGTACTCCGCACGCTCGGCCGCCAGCGGGATGACGGCGAGGCGGGCCTCCAGCCCGCGCTTGGCCTGGGTGCGCAGCTCCTCGACCTCGTCGTCGGCAAAGCGCGGCAGGATCGGGTCGTGGGTCCGCGGGCGGAAGGCGCAGCGACGCGCGATCTCGACGGTGTTCTCGACCGCTTCCGGCAGGTCGGCAAAGCGCGCGACCATGTCGTCGGCGGGCTTGAACCAATGCTCGGGCGTCAGCTGGCGGCGGTCGCTCTCGTTGATGTAGCGACCCTCGCCGATGCAGATCAGCGCATCGTGGGCGCCGTGCATCTCGGGCGTCTCGAAATACACCTCGTTGGTCGCGACCAGCGGCAGCGCGCGGGCATAGGCCAGGTCGATCAGCCCGGGCTCCGCCGCAGCCTCGGCCGGCGTCGGCCCCTGCTCGCCGTGGCGCTGCAGCTCGACATAGAGCCGGTCGGGGAAGGCGGCGGCCAGGCGCGCGGCCAGCGCCTCGGCCTGGGCCTCCCTGCCCGCGGCCAGCAGTTGGGCGAGCTGGCCCCCCGCGCCGCCGGTCAGGCAGATCAGCCCCTCGGCGTGCGCCTCCAGCCGGGACAGCGGGACCCACGGATCGCCCCCGTCGGCGGTCTCCAGGTAGCCCGCGGTGGTCAGCGCCATCAGGTTACGCCAGCCCGCCCCGTTCTGGGCATAGAGCGCGAGCGGCGCCGGCGGCTCGGCCCTCTCGCCCGGGCGCGCGGGCGGCTCGCCAACGCTCAGCGTCAGGCCCAGGATCGGCTGCACCCCGGCCTTGGCCGCAGTTTCCGAGAATTCGAGCGCGCCGAACAGGTTGCCGCTGTCGGCCAGCGCCAGCGCAGGCATGCCGGCCGCAGCCGCCAGCCCGGGCAACGCTTTGACGTGGATCGCGCCCTCCAGCAGGGAATAGGCCGAGCGCGCGCGGAGGTGGATGAATCGGGCCTGCATGCCCTAAACCTAGCGCCGCCTGGCGAGAACCGCCAAGATCTAGCGCCATGACGGAACCGACCCGCACCGCCGCCAAACCGCCCCGCCGCGACCGTGCCGGCACCTCTCGGCTGCGGCGCGAGACACACCTGGCGCTGGAGGGGCGGCACCCCTGGCTGGGGCGCAGCGTGGCGCTGGCGGTGCAGGCGGTGATCGTGGTGGCTGCGATCAGCTTTGCCCTGGCGACGGTGCGCGGCCTGCCGCCGCTGGTGGCGCGGGTGCTGACCTGGGTCGAGTATGCGCTGCTGCTCGCCTTTGCGCTGGAGTACGCGATGCGCGTCTACGCAGCGCCCCGCCGGCTCGGCTATGTGCTCAGCTTCTGGGGTCTGGTGGATCTCTGCGCGTGGCTGCCGACGCTGCTGGTGATGAACGCGGGCATCCAGTCGGTGCGGGCGCTGCGGCTGCTGCAGCTCTTCCGGCTGCTCAAGCTCTGGCGCCACGCCGACGCGATCGGGCGCCTGCGCCGGGCAGTGGCCTCGATCAAAGAGGAACTGGCGGTCTATGTCGTGCTGTCCTCGGTGCTGATCTATTTCTGCGCGGCCTGCATCTACTTCTTCGAGCGCGATGCCCAGCCCGAGGTGTTCGGCTCGATCCCCAACGCGATGTGGTGGGCGATCGTGACCTTCACGACGGTGGGCTACGGCGACGCCTATCCGATCACGCTGGGCGGGCGGCTCTTTACCGCGGCGATGCTGTTCGTGGCGCTGGGGCTCTTGGCAGTGCCGACGGGGCTGCTGACCAGCGCCTATGGGCGCGAGCTGGCCCACCGCGCGGCCGAGCGCCAGGCCGAACGCGCGGCCTATCGCCGGGCCCTGCACCGCCGGCGACCGCGCGGCGGCTCGGCCCGCGCCGACACCGATCCGCCGGCCGCCGAGGACGAGTAGCAAAGATCGTCCC
>JBCCMW010000445.1:0-2756 GCA_039026175.1 Pseudomonadota bacterium | reverse complement strand
GCCCAGAGGGGCGGCGCGCCAGGGCACGCCCAGCGCCTCGCCGATGCGCAGGCCCGCGGACCAGAGCAGGGTGAGCACGGCGACATCGCGTGCGGCGATCCACGGTGCGGCCGGGCGGGCGGCGACGCGGTCGAGCACGGCGACGGCGTCGTTGGCCGCGACGGGGCGGGGCAGACCGGGCCGGATTTTGGGGGTCGCCAGTGCCAGGACGGCGGGGCAGTGCAGGCCCTGCGTTTCTTCGATCCAGGCGAAGAAGCCGCGCACGGCGGCCAGATCGCGGGCCAGGGTGCGCGCGCCGACACCCTGCATGCGCCGCGCGGCCATCCAGGCGCGGAAGTCGGCGATGGCGAGGGCGGCGAGCCTGGCGGGCACCGGGGCCTCGCCCAGATGCGCCTGCATAAAGCCCAGGAAGCCCGCGACCGAGGTGCCGTACGCCTCGCGCGTCAGCGCAGCGCGGCCGCGGGTGGCGGTGAGATAGTCTAGCCAGCGGGCCAGCGGCTCGCCCGCCGCGGGGTCCAAGAGCACGGCGCCGGGGTCGCGCGCCGCCCTCATTGCCCGGTGGCGAAGGCGCGGAAGTGGCGCGCGGCCAGCCGCTCGGTCGCCGCGGCCAGGAACTGCAGCAGGTCGGTGCCCTGCTCGGGGCTGAAGCGCTCGGGGTCGTGCGAGCCGAGCGCGAGCAGGCCCGTCCCGCCCTCCAGATCGAGCGGCATCAGCGCCTCGGACGCGATGCGCGTATCCTCGAACAGCAGGTCGGCGTGGCGGCTGGCGGCGCGCAGCACCACGGGGCCGGGCAGCGGCCCGTCGCCGGGCGTACCGGGGGCACCGCTGGCCTGCCGCGGCTCGATCCCCGCGCCCAGATAGCCTGCGACCGTACCGCGGGGCAGGATCAGCAGGGCGCGGCCGGCCGGGCCGAACGCATCGGCGGCGTGGATGTCGTCGACGTCGGCTTCGACCGCCAGGCGCGCGCCGGCAATGGCGACCTTGGGCGGCAGCACATCGGCCAGGATGGCGGCGAGGCCCGCAAGATCCGGCGCGTCCATCAGCGCCAGCACCGCGGCGTGCACCGCCTCGGTCGAGGCGACGTTTTCGTAGGCCGCAGCGATGACCGAGCGGTTGGTCCGCGTCAGCCGTGCCAGGCGGTCCTCGAGCCGCTCGACCAGCTTGTCGCGCAGGTCGACGACGTTGCGGTCCAGCGGGCCGGTGGCGGCGATCAGGGCGCGCATCACCCGGTCGTCGTCCAGCACGAGGCCGGGCTCGGCCAGGATCAGGTGGCGCACGAAGGTGCGCTCCTCGCCGTCCAGCGGGCCGCTGACGGCGCCCGCTGCGCTGCGGGCGGGCGCCGCCTTCGCCTCGGCCGCCCCACCTGGGTCGACGTCGGTGGGGTCGACGTCGGTGGGGTCCTTGGCGGGGGGCGCCAGGCCGTCGGTCTCGACCGGGCCGCTCACAGGATCGACTGCCCGGTCTTGGCCCAATCGGCCAGGAAGGCCGCCAACCCCTTGTCCGTCAGCGGGTGATCGGCCAGCTTGCGCAGCACCCCGGGCGGCAGCGTGGCGACGTCGGCGCCGATGCGCGCGGCCTCGGTCACGTGGTTCACGCTGCGGATCGACGCGGCCAGGATCTCGGTCTTGAAGTGGTAGTTGTCATAGACTTGGCGGATGTCGCCGATCAGCTGCATGCCGTCGAGCGCGATGTCGTCGAGCCGGCCGATGAAGGGCGAGATGAACGTCGCCCCCGCCTTGGCCGCGAGGAGCGCCTGGTTGGCGGTGAAGCAGAGCGTGACGTTGACCATGAACCCTTCCCCGGTCAGCGTCTTGCAGGCCTTGAGCCCGGCCCAGGTGAGCGGCAGCTTGATGGCGATGTTGGCGGCGATGGCGCCCAGCTTGCGGCCCTCGTCCAGCATCGCCTCGGTCTCGGTCGCGGTGACCTCGGCCGACACGGGGCCGTCGACGATGGCGCAGATCTCGCGGGTGACCTCGATGAAGTCGCGGCCGGACTTGGCGATCAGCGAGGGGTTGGTGGTGACGCCGTCGACCATGCCGGTGGCGTGCAGGTCCGTGATCTCGGCGATGTCGGCGGTGTCGACGAAGAACTTCATGCGCGGCTCCGGGTGTCGTGCGCCGGCTGGCGGGCGCGGGCTGCGCGCGGCCTGGGGCTGTCGCGAGAATAGGCGACGGCCCGCCCGGCGGCCAAGCCCGTGAGCGGCCGGCCGGCCGAGCGCGGGGCCCAGCGTGTTGCGCCGGCGACGCCTGCCCCGGCGGCGCGGGCCGAGGGCCCGTTCGCGCCGGGCGCGCGGGTCGGCGTGGTGGTGCCGATGCCCTTCGACCAGCCGCTGGATTACCGCGTGCCGGATGGGCCGGCGCTCTATCCCGGCGATTTCGTCGCCGCCCGCATCGGGCCGCGGCGGGTGCTGGGCGTGGTGTGGGGCCCCGGCGACGGGCAGGTGGCCGAGGACCGGGTCAAGCCGCTGGACGCCCGGCTGGACGCGCCGCCGATGCGGCCCGAGATGCGGCGCTTCATCGACCGCGCCGCCGACTACACGATGACCCCGCTCGGCATGATGCTGCGGCTGGCCACGCGGGTGCCGGACCTGGGCGCCGCTCCGCGCCTGCGCCGCGTGCTGGACCTGACCGAGACGCGGCCCGCGCGCCTGACCCCCGCCCGGGCCCGCGTGCTCGCCGCGGCCGAGGCGCTGGGCGGCCGGGGGCTGGTCGCGGCCGACCTGGCGCGCGCGGCGGCGGTCACGTCTTCGGTCGTCG
>JBCCMW010000444.1:0-2757 GCA_039026175.1 Pseudomonadota bacterium | reverse complement strand
GTAGGCCGATGACATCCCATCCATAGTGGTAGGCGCGATAGACCACGGCGCGGATCACCGCATTCAAGCCGGCGCAATCGCCACCGCTGGTCAAAATTCCGATGCGTTTAGAGGCCGCCATCTTGTTGCTTTCCTCGATAAATATTAGGCAAGCGCATTGTCTGAACACCCAGTCGATCAACGAACACGGGCCGCGCCGCTTGGCTTGTAAGAGCGCAGACCTGATGGGTCAACAGCCGAGTGGAATTCTCGCGGCGGGTTTTGACACAACAGTTTCTGGCGTTTTTGCTAGATTTTCACTATAACCGGGCACCCTTTCACAGAGCGCATCATGACTCACCTCACGCCGATCGATACCATGGACGAGCAGGATAAAATCCACGCCCGACTGGAAGAGTTGCGGACCGAACACCGTGACCTGGATGATGTGATTGAACAGCTCAGTGCGGAAGGGCCGTTCAACCAGCTGCAAATCCAGCGCTTGAAGAAACGCAAGCTGATGCTGCGCGATCTGATTGCCCGTCTGGAAGACAGCCTCGTCCCGGACATTATTGCGTGACATCCGAACAACCGAGCCGTGCCCGCGGCGCGGGCGGTGGTGGTGGCCTCGGCCGCGGTGCCCAGCGGCTGGGTCGGCCGGGCCAGCGCGGCGCGGCGGACCCAGATGAGCTGTTCCTCGGCACGGGTGATGGCCACATACGCCAGCCGCTTCCAGAGCGCGATACCCGCCTCCTCCTGACCCGCGCGGGCGGCGGCGAAAAGGTCGGGCGCGAACACCTGGACGCGCGGCCACTGCGAGCCCTGCGCCTTGTGCACCGTGACCGCTGCGCCGTGCAGGAACAGCGCGCCCATGCGCGCGGCGAAGGGCATCAGCGGCTCGCCCTCGGGCTGCTCGATCTGCACGATGGCCGACACGCTGATGGTGCCCTCCTCGGTGCCCGCGACGTTGACGCGGGCGAAATGCGCCTTGCTGCCAGGGCCGCGGTAGCTGACCTGCGCGCCTTTGACGAGACCCAGCCCTTCGAGCTGCAGGCGGTTCTGGCGTTGCTTGAGCGGCAGTTCCAGCCCGTCGCAGACCAGCGGCTCGCCCTTGACCAGCGCCCCCGCGGCGATGCCGTGCGCCGTGCGAAAGCCTGCGATCAGCCGCACCCGCGTCTTGTTGCGCCACACCAGCATGGGGCTGGAGGCCATCAGGTCGGCATCGGCGCGCGGGGCGACGACCACGCGCGCGTCGCGCGCCGCTGTCTGCTCGACCAGCCGCTCGAACGCGTCGAAACCCAGATCCGGATCGCCCAGCGCGTGGGCCAGGTCCAGGATCGGGTTGCCGGCGGCCTGGCGGTGGATGCGCGAGAGGCTGAGGCGCCGTGCCTCGGGCAGCGCATCGAACACCATCGCGCCGCGGTTCGACACGGGCGCCAGCTGAGCGGGATCGCCCAGCAGCACGATCAGCCGGAAGATGGCCTTCAGATCCGAGAGCTGGCCCTCGTCGACCATCGAGGCCTCGTCGACCAGCGCGATGTCCAGCGGGTCCTCGCGCCGGGTCCAGCCGGTGATGAAATCGGCGCCGCGCACCCCGGCCGCCGCCAACGCGCCGGCGACCGAGCCGTGAGCGTCGTAGGCCGCCTTGGCCTTGTCCAGCGCCTCCTCGCCCATGCCCTCGACCGTGGGGCGGGTCTTGCGCTCGCCCTCCAGCCAGTCGGCCACCTTTTGGTACTCGGGATCGTAGACCGGCGTGTACATGATCCGGTGCAGCGTCGAGGCCGTCACGCCCCGGTGGCGCAGCACCGACACCGCCTTGTTGGTAGGCGCCAGCACGCTGACGGTGCGGCGCGTGCGGCGGCGATAGGCGTCCTCGGCCGCCAGCGGCTCCATCCCCAGCGCGCGCAGGCGGGCGGCGAGTTGGGCCAGCAGCACCGTCTTGCCCGACCCCGCCTTGCCCAGCACCGCCAACACCTCGGCCTCGGCCGGCTCGGGCAGGTCGTCCGCCTCGGTCAGCGCGCCCTCGGCCAGATCCACGCCATGGGCGGCCAGACGCTCGGATACCGTGTCCCAGGCGGCGAGTTGATCGCCTGAGAGTTGTGGCGCCTCGGGTGCGGCGGTGTCAGTGTCCTGCAGCATCGGGCGAGGTGTAGCGGCTCGCCAGCCGACGGACCAGCACGCGTAGGGTGTCGGCAGCGTTGTGTCACGACACAGAAAGTTCACAGGGTCGACAGACCTGCCGGGGTGCGGCGGGCGATGGTTGGCCATCGTCCCGGCCCCTCGGCACGCCCCCGGCGCGCTGGCGGATGGCCGCGGGCGGACGATCAGACGAGACGATGTTGGGAGATCCGACGATGATGTCGTTCACCGATGTGTCTGCGTTCGCGACGGCCCGCTTTACGGCCAATGCCTTCGGCGATCCGCTGGGGGGCCTGCTGCCCTCGGGCGCGCGCGGGGACGGTCCGTCGGGCGACAGCCCGGGGCAGGGATCGGACGCGCCGCTCGGCGCCGCACTTTGGGTGCTGCCCCTGCAGGCCGGGCCGCACAGCCCCGCGTCCGAGGGCGAAAGCCCGATCGTCATCCAGGGCGACCGGCTCGCCGGCGCCGAGGCGGCGGTCGATGAGGCCCCCGCAGCGCTCGGCGACAGCACGGCGGATGCGGCGCCGACGGACGGTGCGGCCCGGACCGGCGGGGCGGCGGCCATGGCCGACCCCGGCGTCGCCGTCGACCCGGCCGGCGGCGCCGGGTTTGGCGCGGGGGGCGGCGCGGGGTTTGGCG
>JBCCMW010000443.1:0-2760 GCA_039026175.1 Pseudomonadota bacterium | reverse complement strand
GGGCGGCGGGCGGCGGGCGGTTGGACAACCCGGCGCTCGCGTACATCTTGACACCATGATACCCAGATCATTCAGGGCTGGCGTGAACCGTCTGCCGATCCAGGGCGCCGCGGCGCCGTGCCCAGCGCAGGGAGATCCCGAACCTCGGACGTAGCTACAAAAAATGCAGCCAAATGGGGAGGATAGATCCGTGAAGCGCTCGCTTCTGCTCACGATGACACTGCCGCTGATACTGGCGCTGGCGCTGGGCGCTACGGCGGCCCGGGGTGGCGATACGGCCGCCGGCGAAGAACGCTACGCCGTTAACTGCGTCAATTGCCATGGCCGCACGGGCAAGGGCATGGCCAGCTTCCCGGCGCTGATTGGGCGCGATGCCGATTACATCTCGGACAGGCTGCTGCAGTATCGCGCGCGCGAGATGGTGGGACCCAATTCGGCGATCATGATGTCCCTGGCCGCCGACTTGACGGACGAGGAAATCGCCAATCTCGCCGCCTATGTCTCGACGACGTTTCCATGACGCTTTCGCGACCTTAAGCCCCCGCGACAGCTAAGCCGCCTAGTCGACGCGCCCGTATCCTGGCCCGCCCGAACAAGTGATACTCCGAATGCTCCCGTGTTTTTGCGCCAGTATCAGCGACGGTGATGCGCCATCGCCAATTCGCGATCACCGGAATGTGCGTATGCGTAAGGTTTTTTGCAGTGCATTAGTGCAGTGCAGCAATATGGGAAAATAAATGTCAGTATTGCTACCATGACTTTGCCGTCAGGTACCGCTTGCACATGCAAAGAAACTTGACCTCTAGTCATCACGATTTACCGTCTTTAGTACCGATACATATCGGATAATTATGCTTTTGGGAGGAACCAACGTGAAACAAAGCGGAAACCGCTGGTCGCTGTACGCCACCGTAGCCTCGGCGATGGTGCTCGGGCTCTCGGCGACGGCCGCTTCGGCCGACGACGCGCCCAAGCTCACGCACGACACCGTACTCACCGGACTGGAAAACCCGTGGGACATGGCGTTCCTGGCCGATGGCACGATGTTCTACACCGAAAAGTGCCTGGGCCTGTCGGTACGCATGCCGTCGGGCGACGTGATGCCCCTGCTCGGCATGACCGAGACCGAGGGTTACGCCACCAAGGCGGACGATCTGTTCTGCGACGGGCAGGCCGGCATGAACGGTGTCGCGGTCGATCCCGACTTTGCCGAAAACCGGCTCATCTACGTCTACTCCTCCTCTAGCATGTCGTCGCCGCCCACCAACCGGGTGATGCGCATGACGGTGAGCGACGACTTCAGCCAGGTCGCGGGTCGCACCGACATCGTCGAGGATATCCCCTACAAGCCCGCAGCGACCGATCACCCGTTCGGCGGGTCGGGCGCGCACAACGGCGGGCGCATCCGGTTTAGCCCCGAGGACGGGTTTTTGTACGTAACCACAGGCGACACCCACAATGGCGAGGTGCCCCAGTCGCCCACGCTGCTGGGCGGCAAGGTGCTGCGCATCGACCGTGACGGCAACGCCGCGGCCGACAACGGTGCGCCCGACGGGTTCGATGCGCGCATCTACACCTATGGCCACCGCAACGTGCAGGGCATCGCCTTCCGCCCCGGCACCGGCCAGCCGGTGACGGCCGAGCATGGCCCCTGGCACTCGGACGAGGTGACCGCGCTGGTGCCGGGCGGCAATGCCGGCTGGGACCCGCGGCCCAACATGGCCGGCCGCGCCGGCTGCCCCGACAACTACTGCGGCTACATGCCGAACCAGATGGAGGGGCTGGACCCGGTCAAGCGCGCCAAGTTCATGCCCATGACCGACACCGCCACCTATCCCGACGCGATGCCGCCGGCATGGGTGAACGACGGGCTTTCGCAGGGCACCGGCTCGGCCGAGTTCCTGACCGGCGATCAGTGGGGCGCCTGGGACGGCCGGCTGGCCGTGGGCATCATGGGCATCGGCTTTGGCGGCACACCGGTCGGCCAGCGCATCGATGTGCTGGAGCTGTCCGAGGACGGCCTGTCGGTGGGCGAGGTCGTGTCGATGTCGCTGCCGATGGCGGCCGGCCGGTTCCGCTCGGTCGTGCAGGGCCCGGACGGCAGCCTGTATGCCGCCGTCGACCAGGGCGACATCTACAAGCTCACCCCGAACTGAGCGCTCGGCCGCGTCGCCCCCCGGGGCGGCGCGGCTCTTCCTTCGGACAGCCGGCGCCCCCGCTGCCCATCCCCGGCGCCCATCCCCGCCGCCAATTCCCGGCGCTCATCCCCGGCATCGCCATCCCCTCGCGGCCCGGCGCATTTGGCGCGGCGGGCGGCTTTGTGCGCCGCGCCATAACGGCCTAGCATGGCGTCGCCAGCCCCCTCGGGAGCCAGCCTCGTTGCGGTGCCCATGGGAGCCATTCGATGCCTCACCCCGACTACACCCACGAAGCGCTGGCCGACCTGCCGGGCGTCGCCTTTGCCGCGATGCGCCAGATGATCCTGGCCCAGGCGCGGGCGTCGAACCTGGCGGTGCTGGAGGACAGCGCGGGGCATCTGACGGTGGAGACGGCGCACGGGCTGATCGGCCTGCGCCCCGGTGCGGTGGCCGAAACGGCCGGCATGGTCGCCGCCCGCGACGCGCGCTGGCTGTTCGTGATGAAGAACGCGGTGGTGCAGCAGATGCGCCATGTTCTGCCCGACGTGGCCGAGGCGATGCGCTGGTCCGACGGCGCGGCCGCCGGCACGCTGCCGCCCAACTTCCAGTTCATGCGTGCGAT
>JBCCMW010000442.1:0-2760 GCA_039026175.1 Pseudomonadota bacterium | reverse complement strand
GCCCCTCGCCGCCTGGAAGGCGCGCACCGCGCGGCGCGTGTCGGGCCCGATGATGCCGTCGATGCCGCGTGTGTCGTAGCCGCGGGTCGTCAGCAGTTCCTGCACTTCGCGCGTCTCGTCGCGGGTCAGCGCGCGGTCGTCGCGCGGCCATGACGCCACGATGCCGGGCTGGCCGTCGATCTGGCGGGCCAGCATGGCGATGGCGAGCGCGTAGGAGGTGGCGTTGTTATAGCGCCGGATCACCTTGAAGTTCGGCCAGGTGGCGAAGGCCGGACCCTCGGCGCCGGCTGGCAGCAGGATCTCGACCGCCTCGCCCGCCGGCAGCGCGCGGCCGTCAATCAGCGTGACGCCGACAGCCCGCCAGTCCGCCGCGGCGCGCGGTCCTGACGAGGCCGAGGCGTAGTCGAAGCCCGCCGGCAGCGCGACCTCGTGCACCGCGGGCGCACCGTAGTCCCAGCCGAACGCGGCGAGGTAGTTCGCGGTTGAGGCCAGCGCGTCCGCCGCATCCGGTGCCCAGATGTCCCGCCGACCATCGCCGTCATGGTCGACGGCGTAGTCGAGGAAGCTGGTCGGGATGAACTGCGTGTGGCCCATGGCCCCCGACCATGAGCCCACCATCCGCTCGGGCGCGATATCGCCCGCCTGGATGATGCGGAGTGCCGCGATCAGCTGCTCTTCGGCGAAGGCGCGGCGCCGGCCATCATGGGCCAGTGTGGCGAGCGCGGCGATGACGGGGGTGTTGCCGTAGTTCGCGCCATAGGCGCTTTCGAGCCCCCAGACGGCGACGACGACCTCGGCCTCAACGTTGTGGCGAGCCTCGATCTCGGCGAGCAGGGCGGCCTTCGAGCGGGCACGCGAGATGCCGATATCGATGCGCTGCGTCGAGACGGCGCTGTCCAGGTACTGCCAGATCGGCCGCACGAATTCCGGCTGGAAGCGGTCGCGCTCCAGCACGTCGGCCCGCACGCGCACGCCGTCGAAGGCGGCATCGAAGACCGCCGGCGAGATCCCCTCGGCGAGGGCCCGCGCCCGGAAGGCGGCCCGCCAGCTTTGGAAATCCATCGCCTTGGTCGATGTCACCGCAGGGGTCGGGGCGGGCGCCTCCGCGGCGGCGTTCGTCTCGCCGGCAGAGGTGTTTGCGGCTGCAGGGCGTTCGGGCGGTACCGGCTCACCGGCCGGCGCGCTGGCCGGCGCACTGGCACAGGCCGAGAGCATGGCGGCGCCGAGGCAGAGCACGATGGCGCGCAACTGCGCATGGCCAAGGGCGGGGCGAAGGGCGGGACGGGGGAGACGAAACATGCTGTCCTCGATCGATCCACCACGAAGGGAGTGCGAGCCTAGGGGTCCAGTTTGGCACAGCTTGGGCGGCGCGTCGTGGTGATCGGCCCGCCATCGGCGTCTTCGATCCGCCGCGCGACCTTCACCAGCGGCTCCATCACCGTCGACATATGGAAGGCGTTGGCGTGCAGCAAATGCGCCGTGTCGACCATGACGCCCACATGGCCCCGCCAGAACACCAGATCGCCGCGCCGTGCGTCCTCATCGGGGGGCAGGACCGGCCAGCCGGCCGCCTCCTGCTGGTCTGAGTCGCGCAGGCAGGCCATGCCGGCCGCGGCCATGGCGACCTGGATCAGGGCCGAGCAGTCGATGCCCTGGCTGGACCGCCCGCCCCAGAGATAGGGCGTGCCGATATAGGCCTGGGCCTCGGACACCCAGTCCTCGACCATCTCGGGTAGCGGCGCGAGCGCTGAGAGCGGCATGAAGCCGGCCCCGTCGGCCAGTCGCACGAAGGGCGCCGTGGTCCCGTCGGCGCTGACCTCCTCGACCACGGCGACGCGGGCTGGGGCCGGCAACCTTGCCAGCATGGCCGATTTCACCGCCGGCTCCGCGTAGACATGGGCGCCGGGGGCGCATACCCGGTGCGTCGCGGCGGTGCCGTCGTCGGCGAGGCCCGAAGCCTGGACATAGCCGACGCGGGCATCGGTCGCCGACTGTACCCAGGCCCAGCCGTCGCGCTGCTCGGCCACCGCGACACGCTCGCCCCAGACCAGCTGCGAATCGAGCGTCGCCGTGCTGTCGGGCTCCGCCCGCATGTCGAGCAGGGGCGCCGACACCATCCTCGTGCCGGCCTCGGTATAGGCCGAGGCCGAGACGAGGCCGCGCAGGGCATGATGCGCCAGATCGGGGCGGGCAAAACACTGCCGGGGATCCGGCCGGGCATCTTTTGGTCCGGGCTCAGGTGCCATGCGCCGCCTCCCTTCGCCCGCCCGGGGATACCTAGCGTGGATCGTCAGCCGCTCGCGCTGCCATAGCGTGCCGCCAAAACGGCGAGCAGGGCGCGCGCCGCCTGCGCCTCGCCACCAACAGGCCTGCCGGGTTTCGCCTTCGGCGTCCAGCCATAGACATCGAAATGCACCCACGGCATGTCGGCCGTGAAACGGCGAAGGAACAGCGCCGCGGTGATGCTGCCCGCCATGCCGCCGGACGGCGCATTGTCGAGATCGGCGATCCGCGGCTCGATATCGCCGTCATAGCCGTCATGCAGCGGCAGGCGCCAGATCGGATCGCGCTCGCGCCGGCCGGCGTCGCCAAGCTGGGCGGCCAGATCCTCGTCATCGGTGTAGAACGGCACGACCTCGGGCCCCAGTGCGACGCGCGCCGCGCCCGTCAGGGTGGCGAAATCGGCGATCAGCTGAGGGGCGCTTTCGGCTGCCAGCGCCAGCGCGTCGGCGAGCACCAACCGCCCCTCGGCATCGGTGT
>JBCCMW010000441.1:0-2761 GCA_039026175.1 Pseudomonadota bacterium | reverse complement strand
CGGCCGCCGCGGTATCGGGGCCGGCGGGTGCCGCGTCGCCGGGCACCCGGGGCTGCACGAAGTCTGGGTCGACCACCATCATGCCCACCACCGGCAGCTCGGCTGCACCCGAGCGGGCGCCGGGCAGCGCCGACAGCGCCTGCGGCGGCGCCACGGGGGCTGCGATTACGGCGCGGGGCATCGCGCTGACGGCCGAGGGCCGCCGCGGCGCGTCGAACGCCGCCGGGGCCGCATGCACCGCCGCATGCATCGCCACTGGGGCGTCGGCCATGGGGGCGCCGGCCGCGGAAGCGTCGGCCATTGGGGCGTCGGCGGCGGGGGCGCCGGCGGTCGGTCGCCGCAGCGCGGTCAGCGGGCGCGCGGGCTCGTGCGCCTGGCTGAGTGCCGACGTGTCCAACCCTGTGTCGCGGCTTGCGCCCTGCAACGTGCCGGAAGCGGCCGCGGCGAGCGACGGCGCCGCCATGCTGGCGGGTGCCTCGCCCCCAGTCGCCGAGGTCGCGAGGGCCGCAATCGTAGGCGCCGCGCCACTAAGCGCAGTGTCCGTGGTCGCAGGGGCTGTGAGCGCTGGGCCAGTGAGCGCTGGGCCAGTGGGCGCTGGTACTGTGGGCGCCGAGCGCGTAGGCGCCGAACCGGTAGGCACCGCGGTCGTGGGGGCGGCCGCGACCGGCCCAGGCTGCGAACCCGGATCGATCGAGCGAGCGCCGCCCTGCAGCGACGGGGCGTTCATGCCCAACATCACGGCGGCGGCCGTGAGCCCGGCCACGCCTAGCCCGGCGCCGGCCACCATGAGCGTCATCGCGGGGCGCCGACCGCGCCGACGCTCGGCCGAGACGGTTTCACGCGGCATGGCCGCGGCCGCCGCAGCCGCCTGGATCGGATCGGGGCCCAAGGGCGGCAGCGGGTCCTGCACCAGCAGCAGCGGCTCGTCGTCGAACAACGCCTGCGCAAGCCGGGTGTCGGCCCCCCGCGCAGCGGCCCCGGCCTCGCCGCCCGACGGCGGGGTCTGGCCGCGTCCGGCCCGGCGCTGTGCCGGGGCGGCGAACAGATTGCGCGACGCCTCGCCGCGGCGCGCCCCGCTCATGCCGGCGCTTGCGGCATGCTTGCGCGGCGTGTGGCGCGGTGCGGTCGCGCCCAACACATCGGTGCGCGCGCGCTCGGACGCGTCCACGGCACGGGCGGCGCGCAGGATATCGGCCGTCGGGTGATCGCTGGACAGCCGACAGCGCCACGCCGTCGGCAGATGCAGATCGGTGACGATGTCATCATCGGTAAAGGCCCGCCGCAGCGCTGGCGGGTCGTCGTGCGTCTCGGCGGCTGGATCCCAGAAAGCCGGTTCGACGGCTTCCTGGGTCTCCACCAGCCGGTCGGAGAACGCATGCGAAGACACAGACGAATAACGCGACATAACCACACCCACACACACTGTCGGTCGAGCGCGCTGGCGTCATACACAATCGACGCTCAGTTCGGCCTCGCCACAGCCAAGAACCTGCCACAATCCACTTAACCAAGAAAGGCGGGCCCATTTCGTCAGGTTCTGGAACGGGTTCACGCGATAGTTGTGACAGCTGTGGGAAAGCCGTGTCGATCGCGCGCGTCTTCGCGCCAGGCGGGAGAGTCGCCGCCCACGCCGCCGGAACCGGCCAACGCCCAAGGCGAAAAAAAGGCAAGATCGGTCGATTTGTGGCGGCGAGGGACATCTTTTGCCTTGAATCACGCCGGCACCGAAAACACAACGCCCGCCGCCCGACAGGGGCGACGGGCGCCGCTTAATTGGGCGCTTTTCCGGGGGGCGCTGCTCGGGGGGCGCTGCTCGGGGGGCGCCGCTCGGGGGGCGCCGCCGCAGGCCCGGATCGGGCAGCCGGCGGATTGCGCCGGCCGCGCCATCGCTCAGCGGCTGTCCACCGCCACGTAGTCGCGCGCCGGGGCGCCTTTGTAGAGCTGGCGCGGGCGGCCGATCTTCTGGGTCGGATCCTCGATCATCTCTTTCCACTGCGCGATCCAGCCCACCGTGCGGCTGAGCGCGAAGATCGGGGTGAACATCGCGGTGGGGAAGCCCATCGCCTCGAGGATGATGCCCGAGTAGAAGTCGACGTTGGGGTAGAGCTTTTTCTCGACGAAGTACGCGTCCTCCAGCGCCCACTTCTCCAGCTCCTTGGCCGTCTGCAGCGTCTCGTTGTCCTGGATGCCCAGGAGGTCGAGCACCTCGCCGGCCGTCTGCTGCATCACCTTGGCGCGCGGGTCGTAGTTCTTATAGACGCGGTGCCCGAAGCCCATCAGCCGGAACGGGTCGTTCTTGTCCTTGGCCCGGTCGACGTAGTCTTTGACCCGGTCGGGGGTGCCGATCTCGCGCAGCATCTCGAGGCAGGCCTGGTTGGCGCCGCCGTGCGCGGGACCCCACAGACACGCCACGCCGGCTGCGATGCAGGCGAACGGGTTGGCCGCCGAGGAGCCCGCCAGCCGCACCGTCGAGGTCGAGGCGTTCTGCTCGTGGTCGGCGTGCAGCGTCATGATCCGGTCCATGGCGCGGGCCAGGATCGGGTCGACCACATACTCCTCGCACGGCACGGCAAAGCACATGTGCAGGAAGTTCGACGCGTAATCCAGGTCGTTGCGCGGATAGATGAACGGCTGGCCGATCGAGTATTTGTAGGCCCAGGCCGCGATCGTCGGCATCTTGGCGATGAGGCGGATCGAGGCGACCTCGCGCTGCCAGGCATCCGTGATGTCGGTCGAGTCGTGGTAGAAGGCCGACATGGCG
>JBCCMW010000440.1:0-2762 GCA_039026175.1 Pseudomonadota bacterium | reverse complement strand
CCGCGGCCGCCGGCGGCGTGGCCGCCGACGCCGACCCGGCGGCCCCTGCCGAACCGGCCGACCCCGCGCCCGCCCCCACCAGCGACGCGGGAACCGCCAGCGAGGCCGAGACCGCGGCCAAGACCGAGACCGCGGCCGAGACCGTGGCCGAGACCGAGACCGAGACCGAGACCGAGGCCGAGACCGAGACCGAGACCGAGACTGAGACTGAGACGGCGACCGATCTCTACCCGGAACGCAACGGGTCTGCCGACACGGCGACCGATCCCGAACCCGACGGCGAGATGCCCGACGCCGGGATGCCCGACGCCGGGATACCCGACGACGAGACACCCGACAGCGCGATCCCGGGCGCTGGGGTCGACGCCCAGGCGCTGCCAGCCATCCGCCCACCGGACGAACCGATCGCCGAGACCGGCACAGCGTTAGAAGAAACCGCGCCCACACCGCCCCGAATGCCGACGAGCGACGGCCCGCAGGCCCTGGCCGAGGCGCCGCCGGCGGGTGCCGGGGATACCGCGGCCGAAGGCCCCGGCGCCGCGCCGCCGGCCCCGCTCGCCGATGCTGCGGGTTCACCCTCGGCGGAGCCGCCCGGTCGCGACCCCTCGGCCCCCGAAGATCCGGCCGCCACGATGCGCAAGACGCCCAACGACATGCGTCCAGACGCGCATCCAGAGACGGGCCCGGAAACGGGTGGCGCGACGGACGCCGACACCGGCGGCGAGACCCACCGGTCGTGGCCCTACGGCCAGCGTAAGGGGTAGACGATGAGCGACTACGTACGCGCCACCAGTGCCAAGGGCGAGAGCATCGAATTCGAGGGCGTGCACTTCTCCTCGGGCGTCATGAAGGACGTGCACTGGGACCGCGCCGGCCGCGACGTCGTCGCCTTCTTCCGCGACCCGCTGGACGGCGCCGGGCTCGAGCGCATCCGCGCCATCGTCGACGTGCACCGCGCGCGCATCCTGGAAGGCCCCGGCGGCGGCGATCTCGCGGCGCTCTACCGCTGGCCGCGCGACACGGTCGAGTACCAGGGCAAGCTCGGCCTGGTGATCCCGCGCTTCGATCCTGCGTTCTTCTTTGCCCACGGCTCGGCCAACAACGATATGCTGTCGATCAAGGGCAAGGAGAAGCAGGGCAAGTGGTTCGCCTCGGCGCGCCACCGCTCGACCTACCTGGATCCCCGCGAACGGGGCGAGTGGATCGACTACCTGCGCATCTGCATCCGCATCGCCCGCGCGGTGCGCCGGCTGCACGCGGCGGGGCTCGCCCACTCGGACCTCAGCTACAAAAACGTGCTGGTCGACCCGCTGTCGGGCTCGGCCTGCATCATCGACATCGACGGGCTGGTGGTGCCGGGCAAGTTCCCGCCCGACGTGGTGGGCACGCCCGAGTTCATCGCCCCCGAGGTGGTGATGACCCAGGACCTGCCGCTGGGCGACGACAACAAGAACCTGCCGTCGATCCAGACCGACCGCCACGCGCTGGCGGTGCTGATCTACATGTATCTGCTATCGCGCCATCCGTTGGACGGGCGCAAGATCCACGACCCCGACGACGCGGCACGGGACAACGCACTGCAGATGGGCGAGCGCGCGCTCTGGGTCGAGCATCCCCAGGACGACAGCAACCGCATCGATCTGCGCCACGTCAACAAAGCCGCGCTGCCCTGGGCGGATACCCAGAAGCTGCCCTACACGCTCTGCGGTCCGCGGCTGGCGGCGCTGTTCGAGCAGGCTTTCATCGACGGCCTGCACGAGCCGGCCAAGCGCCCCACGGCCGAGGAGTGGGAGCGCGCGCTGATCCTGACCGCGGACATGCTGATCCCGTGCAACATCGCCGGATGCAACGCGGGCATGTATGTGTTCGACAACAGCCGCCGGCCGCACTGTCCGCTCTGCCAGCAGCCCTATGACCACGTCGCGCCGATCCTGAACCTCTACTCCTCGCGCGGCAGCGGCGACTTTCGGCCCGACAACCACCGCGTGACGGTGTTCGACGGGCTGTCGCTGTATCCCTGGCACGCCAATCGCTTTGTCTTTCCGTCCGAGCGGCTGACGGGCAACGAACGCCAGCGCATGGCCTATGTGCGCTGGCACGACGGCGCCTGGCACCTGGTCAACGAACGCCTGCCCGACATGCTGGAGCTGCCGGACAAAAAGCCCATCGCCCCCGGCCAGGGCGTCGTGCTGTCCGAGGGCAAGCAGATCCTGCTGTCGCGCGAGGACGGCGGTCGCCTGATCTCGGTGCAGGTGGCCAACGGCTGATCGCCCGCGCGGGGTGCGATCCTGTCGCAAGGCAGCGCCCTGGGCGGGCGTGCGCCGCCGCCGCGACGCGCCGGGTTTGCATGCACCCCACGTCCTGCCTGCAGATCGACGCAGCGCGCTCGCGGCGGGCGTGGTCAACCCGAAGCCTGTCGGGTAGTGTGTAGTATCGATGTTTCGTGATCTTTAATCGCCGGACCCGGCCCATTCTGGGAGCGCATGATGCCCGACAGTGCCTTTCCCGACACGCTGACCGCCTATTTCGCGACCAACCGCAGCCTCCGCCGCGGCGTCTTCGGCAACGGCTTTTACGACGGCGATCCCAAGCTGTTTCGCGTCGGCGAGGCGGCGCTCGACCGGCAGGGCGGCGCGTGGCAGCTTGGCGACGTGACGGTCTATCCCGAGCGCACCCGCTCGACCGGCGACAACGAACGGCCCGAACGCGCCTGGACGGTGCTGGGGTCGGACCACGGCTTTGAAATGATGCGCACCGCCGGG
>JBCCMW010000439.1:0-2790 GCA_039026175.1 Pseudomonadota bacterium | reverse complement strand
GGGCTGTCCTACCCTTTCGCCACCCAGCACCCTGCAGGAGCCTGCCGTGGCCGAGATCCTCGCCCTCTACAGCCTGACCCTCGCCTTCGGGGGCATGGTGTTTTTCTCGGCCGTGTTCTCGCCGCTGGTGTTCATCAAGTTGCCGGCCGAAACCGCGGGCCCGTTCATCCGCCAGGTGTTCCCCTGGTACTTTGCCGCCGTGGCCGCGACGCTGGGCGTGGCGGCGCTGGGGCTGCTGATCGCCGCGGACCTGACCTGGGGCCTGGTGCTGGCGGCGATGGCGCTGGCCGGGGTGGCCAACCGCGAGGTGCTGATGCCCGCGATCAACCGCTGCCGCGACCGCCAACTGCAGGGCGACACGGCGGCGGGCAAGCGCTTCGATCGGCTCCACAAGGCTTCGGTCGTGATCAATCTCGCGCAGATGGTCGCCGCGGGCGCCGCGCTGACCGCCTTTCTGTGAGCGGGCGCACCCCTCGCCAGCCCCGCCCGGCCATGCTAGGGCGCGCGCCATGAGCGGGCTCCCTAGCAAGGCGGACATCCTGGATTGGGTCCGCGACAACCCCGACAAGGCCGCCAAGCGCGACCTGGCGCGCGCCTTCGGCATCAAGGGCGCCGACCGGGTGCCGTTCAAGGCGCTGCTGCGCGAGATGCAGGACGAGGGCGCGCTGGCCGGGCGCACGCGCCGCTATGCGACCCCCGGCCGCCTGCCGCCCGTGGGCCTGTTCACCGTGGGCCCGCCGGACCGCGACGGCGATCTGTACCTGATCCCCAAGGACTGGCCCCAGGACACCAACCCGCCGGCGATCCTGCACATCCCGCGCAAGGCGGACCCGCCGCTCAAGGCCGGCGACACGGTGCTGGCCAAGCTGCGCCCGGTCGAGAGCGAGGACATCGCCTACGAGGCCAAGCTGATCCGCCGCCTGTCCCAGGGCGCACCGCGCATGGTCGGCATCTTCCGCCAGGGCGCCGAGGGCGGGCGCCTGGTGCCGGTCGACAAAAAGGCCGACCGCGAGTGGCTGATCCCCCACGGGGCCGAGGGCGGGGCCCGCGACGGCGAACTGGTCGAGGCCGAGCGCGTCAGCCGCGAGCGGTTCGGCCTGCCCCGTGCCCGCGTGGTCGAAGTGCTGGGCGATCCCTCTGCGCCCAAGGCGCTGTCGCTGATCGCGATGGTCGAGCGCGGCATCCCCTACGACTTCCCGCCCGCCGTCCTGGCCGAGGCCGAGGCCGCAGGCCCCGCCCCGATGGACGACCGCGAGGACCTGCGTGACCTGCCGCTGATCACCATCGACCCGGCCGATGCGCGCGACCACGACGACGCCGTGGCCGCCATGCCGGACGACGACCCTGCCAACCCCGGCGGCCACGTGCTGTGGATCGCCATCGCGGACGTCGCCTGGTACGTGCGCCCCGGCTCGGCCCTGGATGGCGAGGCGCGGGCCCGGGGCAACTCGACCTACTTTCCCGACCGCGTGGCCCCGATGCTGCCCGAGCGGCTGTCCGCCGACCTCTGCTCGCTGATGCCGGGGGTCGAGCGGCCGTGCCTGGCCCTGCGCCTGACCATCGATGCCGAGGGCGAGAAGCGCTCGCAGCGGTTCGTGCGCGGGCTCATGCGCTCGCCCGCAGCCCTCAGCTACGAACAGGCCCAGGCGGCCGCCGACGGCGCGCCGGATGCGGCGACCGCGCCCCTGGTCGACACCGCCGTCGCGCCGCTCTTTGCCGCCTACCGCGCGCTGGCCCGTGCGCGCGACCGGCGCCAGCCGCTGGAGCTGGACCTGCCCGAGCGGCGCGTCGAGCTGGCCGATGACGGCACCGTGCTAGGCGTCACCCGCCGCGCGCGGCTGGACGCGCACCGGCTGATCGAGGAGTTCATGATCCAGGCCAACGTGGCCGCGGCCGAGACGCTGGAGGCCCGCCGTGCCGCGCTGCTGTTCCGGGTCCACGAAGAGCCGGCCGAGGAGAAGCTCGACGCGCTGCGCGAGACGGTCGAGACCGTGGGGCTGACCCTCGCCAAGGGGCAGGTGATGCAGACGCGGCACCTCAACCGCCTGCTGGCCGCCGCCGCCGACAGCGCGCACAGCGACGTGGTCAACCTCTCGGTCCTGCGCGCCCAGACCCAGGCCTATTACGCGCCCGAGAACCTGGGCCACTTCGGCCTGGCGCTCCGGGCCTATGCGCACTTCACCTCGCCGATCCGCCGCTATGCCGATCTGGTGGTGCACCGCGCGCTGATCGGGGCGCTCGGCCTTGGCGAGGGCGGCCCGCCGCCGGCCCACCGCGGGCCCGAGGGGCCGATGGCGCTGCGCGAGGTCGGCGAGCATATCTCGCGCACCGAACGCCGGTCGATGGAGGCCGAGCGCGACACCGTGGACCGCTACCTCGCCAGCTTCCTGGCCGACCGCGAGGGCGCGGTGTTCCGCGCGCGGGTCGGCGGCGTGCAGCGCTTCGGCCTGTTCGTGGCGCTCGAGGAAACGGGCGCCGACGGCCTGGTGCCGATCCGCGCGCTCGGCGACGAGTACTTCCACCACGACCCGGACGTCCCCGCGCTGATCGGTCAGGACACGGGGATGGTCTTCACCCTCGGCCAGTGGGTCACCGTGCGCCTGGTCGAGGCGACGCCGGTGACGGGCGGGCTGCTGTTCGACATGGTCGAGGCGGAAGCCGCCCCCGGCGCTTCGGCCATCGCCCGCGCCGGCGCGCGCCGCCTGGGCGCC
Source organism: Pseudomonadota bacterium (assembly GCA_039026175.1). Lineage (GTDB taxonomy): Bacteria > Pseudomonadota > Alphaproteobacteria > Rhodobacterales > Rhodobacteraceae > Thermohalobaculum. The sequence goes on along the minus strand of JBCCMW010000439.1, from coordinate 79 downwards.
ACGGGCCGCGACGGCGGCCCCCGCCGCCGACTGGCCCGCGACCGGATCGCGCGCGCCAAAGCCGCCCGCAAGACCCGCC
>JBCCMW010000438.1:0-2802 GCA_039026175.1 Pseudomonadota bacterium | reverse complement strand
TGAGCGCCCCGTCCCGTCGGCCGGAGGCCCCCGACCCCGCCGCGCCGGAGGCGCCGCCGGCGCCCGGGGATCCCGGGCCGGCGGCCGCCCCCGGGTGCCGGGCCCTCCGTGCCGGACGCGGGGCGCGGCCGCGGGGGCATTCGCCCGCCACCGGGTGCCTGGCCATCGTTGCCGGACGCGGGGCGCTGCCGCGGATGCTGGCCGAGGCGCAGGCTGCCGCCCGTCGGGCGCTGGTGCTGATCCTTTTTGAGGACTGCGAGGAACCCTGGATGGCCGCCTATCCGCGCCAGCACCACCGCTTCGAGCGGGTCGGCGCGCTGTTCCGCGGCCTCGCCGCGGCCGGTGCCTCCGAGGTCGTGTTCGCCGGGACCATGCAGCGCCCGCGCCTGCGTCCCTGGACGGCCGACCGCGCCGCTCTGGCGCTGCTGCCGCGGGCGCTCTGGCTGCTCGCCCAGGGCGACGATGCCATGCTGCGCGGCTTTGCGGCGGTGTTCGAGCGCCGTGGGATCCGGCTCACCGGACCCCAGGCGCTGCTCGGCGGCACGGCCGATCTGGCGCCGGGCCCGCTCGGCGCCCGCCGACCGGACGGCCGCGCGCTGGGCGACGCGCGGCGCGCCGCCGCCATCGTCTCGGCGCTCGGCCCGCTCGACGTCGGCCAGGGCGCTGTCGTCGCCCGCGGTCTGTGCCTCGCCGTCGAGGCCGCGCAGGGCACCGATCTGATGCTGGCCCAGGTCGCCGCGCTGCCGCCCCACCGCCGCCGCCGGGCCCCGCCGCCCTCGGGCGTGCTGCTCAAAATGCCGAAGCCCGCCCAGGACCGCCGGCTCGACCTGCCCACGCTGGGGCCCGAGAAGGTGAGCGCGGCCCATGCGGCCGGGCTCTCGGCGGTGGTCGGCCTCGCCGGCGGCTGCCTGGTCATCGACCGGTCCGAAACCGCGGCCGTGGCGGATGCGCTCGGGCTCGCGGTCTATGGCGCCAGCGCAGCGGAACTCGGCCTCGAGCGCCCGGAGCCATCGCGCTGAGCCCCCGGCTCTTCATCGTGGCCGGCGAGCCCTCGGGCGACCGGCTGGGGGCGGCGCTGATGCGCGCCCTGCGCGACGCCGAGCCCAGCGTCGGTTTCCAGGGCGTCGGCGGGGTGGCCATGGCCGAGGAGGGGCTCGACAGCCTGGTCGACCTGGCCGACCTCGCCGTGATGGGCATCACCGAGGTGGTGCCGCGGCTGGCCACAATCCTGGCCCACCTCCGCACCGTCAGCGCCGCCGCCGTCGCCGCCGCACCCGACGCGCTGATCACCATCGACAGTCCGTCCTTCTCGCTCCGCGTCGCGGCACGGGTGCGCGCGCGGCTGCCGCGCCTGCGCACGATCCACTATGTCGCGCCATCGGTCTGGGCCTGGCGGCCGGGGCGGGCGCGGCGCATGGCGCCCATTGTCGACCATGTGCTGGCGCTGCTGCCTTTCGAGCCGCCCTACATGACAGCCGCGGGCATGACCTGCGATTTCGTCGGCCACCCCGTTGCCGAGCGGCCGCTGCCCGACCCGCGCGAGAGTGCCGCCTTCCGCGCGGCGCACGGGCTGCAGGGGCGACCGGTGCTGATGGTCGCGCCCGGCAGCCGGCGCGGCGAGGTGCGCCGCCTCGGTCCCGTGTTCCGCGAGGCGGTCCAGGCCCTTGCGGCGCGACTGGGTCCGCAGGGGCGTGACCTCGCCCTGCTGGTGCCGGTGGCCGAGACGGTGGTCGACGACGTCGCCGCGCTGTTCCCCGACGCGATCCGCCTGCCGCCCGGGCACGCCGCGCTGGCCGAGCGGGCCGCCGCCGATGCCGCGCTGCTGAAATCCGGGACCATCACGCTCGAGACCGCGGCGCTGGGCGTGCCGCATGTCGCGGCTTACCGCGCCTCGTGGCTGACCGCGGCGATCGCGCGGCGGCTGCTTCGGATTGACACCGGCAATCTCGTCAACCTGGCGGTGGGATGGGAGAGCGGTGCGCGTCCCGTGCCCGAATTCTATCAGCAAGCCTGCACGCCGGACGCGCTGGCCGATGCCTTGGCGCGCCTATTCCTGGATCCGGCCGTGCGCGCGGCACAGCAGACGGCGGCCGAGACGGCGCTGCGGGTGCTCGGCCGCGGCGGACCTGCTCCCTCGGCCCGCGCTGCCGCCTCGGTGCTGGCGCAGCTCTCGCGGGACACACACAGCGCCGACGGCTGAGCGGGAACGGGCAGCGCTCAGCCCGCGATCCACAGCTCCAGCGTGCCCGGTGCCGGGCGGTCGGTGTGGTGCGTCAGATCCATCACGCGGGCCGAGACCGGCGCAGCCGCGCTCAGCGCCGGGGCCAGACCGCGGTCGCCGGCGTGGAAGAACCGCGCGCTGGTGCGGACGATGCGGCCGGGCACCTCGCGAAGCTCGACCCGGCCGAAGCCCGCGCTGCGCAGGCGCGTGGCCGCCGCCGCCGCGCGCGCACGGTCGCCCAGCGCATAGTGCACCAGCACCGTGGCTTCGGCCGCCGTGCGCGTCTGGTCCGAAACGGCGGCGACCGGCTCGGCTGCCGCGGCATCGGCCAGGCTGGCGGCGGGCAAGCTGGCGGCGGGCACGGCACGGGCGAGCGCCATGCCGCTGTCCTCGACCAGGGTCGGGACAGTCAGCGCGCTCGGGCCTGCGAACATATCGAAGGCGGGCGCGTCTGCGGTGGCGGGCGCCGGGGCCGCACCGCGCGACGCGGTCAGGGGCGCGGGCCCCTCGGGCTTGGCCGGCGCGCCGGCGAGGGCCGGGGTCTCGCTTGCCCCCGCCGCCGGGCGAGCGGCGACGCGCGC
>JBCCMW010000437.1:0-2836 GCA_039026175.1 Pseudomonadota bacterium | reverse complement strand
GCCGCGGCCGCGTCCGATGCGCTGGCGTCGGGCAGCGTCGTCGATGCGCCCCGGGCCGCCCCGGGCGCCGCGACGACGGATCTGACCGACGGCACGGCCACCGCCGATGCCGCCAGCGGCACGGGCACGGGCACGGGCACGGGCACGGGCACGGGCGCGAGCGGGCGCACGGGCACGGGCGGGGGCACGGGCGCTGCCAGCGGCTGGTCGCCCGCCGCCATCGCCTCGGCGATCGACGCCCCCGCAGGCGCGACCGACGGCAGCGGCGCGCCCGACGCCGCGCGCGACATCGAGATTGCGAGCGCCGCCACCGACGGCGCCCAGGGCAGCATCGACGCGGGCGCCGCCGTGCCCCGCCGGGCCCCCCGCGCCGGGGGCCAGGACGCCGCTATCGACGACCAGACGGGCCAAGCGGCGGGCGAAGCGGTGGGCGAAGCGGTGGGCGACGTGGGCCAGGCCGGCGCGCTGGCGGGCCTGCCGCCTTCGGCCGCCGATCCGCTGCCGGCCGATGCCGGGCGGCCCGAGGCCCCGGCCTCGCCCGATCTCGGCCGCTTCCAGACGCCCGAGCCCGAGACCGCGGTCCCGGTGCAAAGCCGCGACGCCGAGCGCGCCGCCGAGGAGGCCGACCGCGCCGCCGCCGAGGAACTGGCCCGTGCCGCGCCCGGCGCCGGTGACAGCCGCGCGCCGGCCCTGCCGATCCGCTTCCGCCGCCCCGTCGATGGCCGCATCGTGGTGCCCTACAACGTCTCGGGCACCGGCGTGCCAAACGAGGGCGTCGACTTCGGCGCGCCTGCCGGCAGCCCGGTGGTCGCGGCGGCCGAGGGCGAGGTCGCCCTGGTCTCGCAGTCGCTGGGCGGGCTCGGCACCATCGTGCTGATCCGCCACCAGGGCGAGCTGCTGACCGTCTATGGCCGGGTCGACGACGTCACCGTGGCCAAGGGCGACAGAGTCCGCGCGGGCGAGAAGATCGGCCGCGTGGCGGCGGGCGACGGCACCTCGGCACCCAAGCTGCACTTCGAGATCCGCCGCGGCGCCGCCAGCCTGGACCCCTCGGCCTATCTCTAGGCCGCGACCGGACCGAGGGCGCTGCCTGCCGGCATGGACGGCGGCAGCCATCGCGCGCGCCACCAGTGTCCGCGAGACCTGACGCTGTAGCGGCCAGGAGACGGCACCGCGCGACCCTACGCGGCGCCTCTCGCCCCCGACAAGGACGGCACTGCAGAGCGACGGCGGCCACGCGGGGGCGGCGCAGCGCTTGCCGCGCGAGGAGGCGCGTGCCCGGGGTCCGCGCGCCCCGCTGGGGATCGTGCGGCCAGGGCCCGTGTAAATCGCGAAGCGCTGGACCGAGCGTCGGTCCGCAGGCCGACCGATCGGGCCGGGCGCCCCGTCAGTCGTGGGTGACGGTGACGCGGCGGTCGTTGCCCTGCTCGGCGTCGATCAGGCCGAAGAGCGTGAAGCTCGTCTCCTCCTTCTCGATCGCCATGCGGTCGTCGGGCACGCCGCGCTCGGCCAGAAAGCGGCGCACGGACTGGGCGCGGGCCTCGGCCACGCGGCGGTTGGCCTCGTCCGTGCCGGTCGCGTCGACCTGGGCGAAGATGCAGATGTTCGAGCGGAACTTCGCCGTCTCGGCAAAGGCGGCCAGGCGCTCGCGCTCGGGCGCGGGGACCTGGGTCTCGCCGATCGCATACTCCTCGACGACGATCTTGCCGCGCTGTTTGAAGCCGCAGGGGTTGGCGAGCGCCGCGTTCGCCATCAGCACCATCGCAACCGTCGTCAGCGTGAAACGGATCATGGGGTCACCTCGTCCTGGCAGCGATGCGTGCAACCCTAGGCGGCAACGCGGTGCGCCGCCACAGCCATTTCGCGCGCCGTGGATACGCGCCCGTCCGCGCCGGCCTTCAGTGCCGCCCGGCCAGGTCCTGCACGAACTGCCAGGCGACGCGGCCCGACATCGCACCCCGCGACTGGCGCCAGGCGATCGCCTCGGCGCGCAGGGCGTCGTCGTCGATCGCGATCCCCAGCGCGTCCACATAGCCGCGGATCATCGCCAGATACTCGTCCTGGCCACAGGGGTGGAAGCCGAGCCACAGACCGAAGCGGTCGCTGAGCGACACCTTCTCCTCGGTCGCCTCGGAGGGGTTGATCGCGCTCTGGCGCTCGTTCTCGATCATGTCGCGCGGCATCAGGTGGCGCCGGTTCGAGGTGGCGTAGAACAGCACGTTGTCGGGCCGCCCGGCGACGCCGCCGTCCAGCACCGCCTTCAGGCTCTTGTAGTGGGTGTCGTCGCGGTCGAACGAGAGATCGTCGCAGTATAGCAGGAACCGCTGCGGCTGGGCACGCAGCAGGTCCAGCAGGCGCGCGATGGTAGGGATGTCGTCGCGCTGGATCTCGATCAGCCTGAGCGTGCCCGTCTCGGCATTGGCCACGGCGTGCGCGGCCTTGACCAGCGAGGATTTGCCCATGCCGCGCGCACCCCACAGCAGCACGTTGTTCGCGGGCCGGCCGGCGGCAAAGGCGCGGGTGTTGGCCAGCAGCGTGTCGCGCGCGCGGTCGATGCCCACCAGCAGGGCGATGTCGACGCGGGCGACCTGGGCCACCGGCACCAGACGGTCGGGTTGGGCGGCCCAGAGCCAGGCCTCGGCCGTGTCGAAGTGCGGCGCCGCGGCAGGCGCGGGGGCCATCCGCTCGAGCGCCGCGGCGATGCGCTCCAGCGCCTGCGCCTGGCGCGAAACGGGATCGTTGAGGCGAGCGGCATGCTGTGCCGCCTGGGCCGCTGGGCGCGCGCTCTCGGGCGCCGGGTGGGCGGTGTCGCCATCGGGGGCGGGGTGAGAGGGGG
>JBCCMW010000436.1:0-2838 GCA_039026175.1 Pseudomonadota bacterium | reverse complement strand
TCGAGGAGCGGCACCATCGGCTGCAGCGAGGAGAGCTTCTTCTCGTGCAGCAGGATGTAGCAGTCCTCGAGCTCGGCCTTCATCTTGTCGGCATTGGTGATGAAGTAGGGGCTGAGGTAGCCGCGGTCGAACTGCATGCCCTCGACGACCTCGGTCTCGGTCTCCAGGCCCTTGTTCTCCTCGACGGTGATCACGCCCTCGTTGCCGACCTTCTGCATGGCGTCGGCGATCTGCTGGCCGATCTCGACCTCGCCGTTGGCCGAGATCGAGCCGACCTGGGCGACCTCGTTCGAGCCCTCGACCGGACGCGCCATGCCCTTGATCTGGGTGACGACGGCGATGACGGCCTTGTCGATGCCGCGCTTGACGTCCATCGGGTTCATGCCGGCGGCGACGGCCTTCATGCCCTCCTTGACGATGGCCTGGGCCAGCACGGTGGCGGTGGTGGTGCCGTCACCGGCCTCGTCGTTGGTGCGGCTGGCGACCTCGCGCACCATCTGCGCGCCCATGTTCTCGAACTTGTCCGAGAGCTCGATCTCCTTGGCGACGCTGACGCCGTCCTTGGTGATGCGGGGGGCGCCGAAGCTCTTGTCGAGCACGACGTTGCGGCCCTTGGGCCCGAGGGTGACCTTGACCGCGTCGGCCAGGATGTTGACGCCGCGCAGCATGCGCTCGCGCGCGTCGGTGTGGAATTTGACGTCCTTGGCAGCCATTGGATGCTTGTCCTCTGGTTACGGGTTCGGGGCGCGGGACACTGCCCAGCGCCGGAACGGGCATGGCGAAGGGGTCGGCGGGGCGGGGGACCACCTCACCGCGGGTACGGCCGGGGGCATGCGCCCCGCGCGGCCGGCTGGATCAGGCGGCCTTCTCGGCGGCGGTGGCGGTCACGATGCCGAGGATATCGCTCTCCTTCATGATCAGGAGATCCTCGCCGTCGATCTTGACCTCGGTGCCGGACCACTTGCCGAACAGGATGCGGTCGCCCGCGCTGACGTCCAGCGCGATGCGCTCGCCGTCGTCGTCGCGCGCGCCGGCGCCGACGGCGACGATCTCACCCTCCTGCGGCTTCTCCTTGGCGCTGTCTGGGATGATCAGACCGCCCTTGGTCTTTTCTTCGCTTTCGATGCGCCGGACCAGGACCCGGTCGTGCAGCGGTGTGAAACCCATGTTGGCTCGCTCCGTCTTCAAGCATGTGATGCGGTTGGCCCAAGCCGGCCGCGGTGGCACGGACCGGCTGTTAGCACTCCCACAACGCGGGTGCTAACGGCGCGGCATCTAGGCCCCGGCGTCCCGGCTGTCAATCGCCTCGTGCCGCAAAAAACCATACAGACGCGCACCTTTTGCGCCTGTCTCCCAGCGCGACGCGGGGCTGCTCGACGGGCCGAGGGGTAGCGCGCGTTATCCTTTCATTCAGTTAACGCGCCCCTGGCCATCGGTGGCTATTCGAGACGGTCTGCCAGCGCGCCGGATGGCACGCGGCCGGGCCGACGCCGGCCGCAATTCGCTGGAGCGTCGGGCGCCCGGCGTTATGCTCCACCCGACCCCCGAGCCGACAGGAAACGCCGATGTCCATGTTCCGCCGCCCCCGCCGTCTGTCACGCAGCCCGTTGCGCTGGCCGTTGCGCCGGCGGCTGCGGCCCGCCCGACCGTCCCGTTTGGCGCGGCTGGCGACGATGACGGCGCTGCTGCTGACGCTGGCGGTGCCGTCGCTGGCGGCGGCGTGCGCGGGGCGCGATATGCTGGCCGAGCTCGCCGCCGCCGATCCGGACGCCCACGCCGCGCTGCTGGCCAGGGGGGCGGCGATCCCCAACGGCGAGGGGCGGCTCTGGCGCGTCGAAGGACCCGACGGCGGGGTGAGCCACCTGTTCGGCACCTACCACGACACCGAGACTTACGCGACGCTGACGCCGACGGTGACAGACACGCTGGCCGGCGCGCGCCGCTTCGTGGCCGAGCTCACCGAGGCGGAGATCGGCGAGATGGAGGCGCGGATCGCGGCCGATCCGCTGTTCAGCCTGCAGCTCGAACAGGCCGTCGACGTGCGCAGCCTCGCGGATCGGCTGACGCCCGAGGAGCGCCGGGTGGCGGCCGACGCGCTGGCCCGGCGCGGCATGACGCTCGAGATCGCGGCGATGCTGAAGCCTTGGGTGCTGTTCTCGGCCCTCGGCGTGCCGGCCTGTCAGTTGGAGGCGATGACGACCGGGGCGCCGGTGCTGGACCGCCAGCTGATGGCCGAGGCGGCGGCGCGGGGCGTGCCGGTCTCGGGCCTCGAGGACTTCGACGTGGCGCTGGGCGCGTTCGATCTGATCGACGCCAACACCGCGCTGGCGCTGATCCGCGACAGTCTGGCGTTGGCGCCGCGCGAGGAGGATGTGCGGGCGACGATGGTCGCGCTCTATGCCGAGGGTCGGATCGGCGTGCTGCAGGCCTTTGCCGAGGATCTGGGCACCCGCTACAGCCCGCGCGATCCGGCCGAGGTGGCGCGGGACAACGCGCGCTTTGCCGAGGCGCTGATCGTGCGGCGCAACGAGGCCTGGATGGCGCGTCTGCTGCCGGCACTGGAGGGCGGCGGCGCGTTCGTCGCCGTGGGGGCGCTGCACCTGCCGGACGAGATGGGTCTGGTCGCGTTGCTGCGCGGCGCGGGATTTACCGTGACGGCGGTGCCCGAGGGGTGAGCGCCGACACCCGCGCCGCCCGGCCGCGGGCCGCCCGATCCCGCCCCCAACTGCGCCCCCGATCGCAACCCCGATCGCAACCCCGATCGCAACCAGGTCAGGCCGCCTAGCCGACCCCGCACGGATGGCGGGCGGCGCACCGGCGGCGGCGGCCGGCGGCACG
>JBCCMW010000435.1:0-2856 GCA_039026175.1 Pseudomonadota bacterium | reverse complement strand
GGCGGATGCGACCGTGGGCGAGCCGGCGGGCGCCACTGTGGACGCCGGGGCGGCCGTGCGGCGCACGCGCGGCTTGACCCGGACACAGGGCGCGGGCCAATGCGGACGTTGCGCTGCGCTGCAACCGGATGCTGCGATGAACGACGCCTGCCCGATCCCGCAGCCCGCCGAACTGGGCCCCGGCAGCCCGGTCCGGTTGGGCACCCACGCGGTGGCCGGCGGCGTGGATGTGGCCGTCTTCTCGGAAAACGCCGCCCTTATCGACCTCTGCCTGTTCGACGCGGCCGGCACCGAGATCGCGCAGCTGCCGCTGCCCGAGCGGACGGGCGACATCTGGCACGGCCATGTGCCGGGCATCGGGCCCGGGCAGCGCTATGGCCTGCGCGCGCACGGTGCCTATGCGCCGGAGCGGGGGCACCGGTTCAATCCCAACAAGTTGCTGCTGGACCCCTATGCCCGGGCGCTGGACGGCGCGGTAACCGAGGCCGAGGCGCTCTATGGCTATGATCGCCGCTCGCCCGAGGGGGATCTGTCGTTCGACGCCCGTGACAGCGCGCCCTTCGTGCCGAGAGCGGTGGTCACCGCGCCCCCAACGCCGCACCACCGCCTGCCGAGACCGCGCACCGCGTGGGGCGATACGGTGCTCTACGAGGCGCATCTCAAGGGTCTGACCGCGGCGATGCCCGGCGTGCCGGCCGAGATCGCGGGCACCTGGGACGCGCTGGCCCACGACGCCGTCATCGAGCGGCTGACGACGCTGGGCATCACCGCGCTCGAGCTCTTGCCGGTGCACGAGATGCTGGACGATGCGTTCCTGCGGGCGCGGGGGCTGGCCAATTACTGGGGCTACAACACGCTGGCCTTCTTCGCGCCCGCGCGGCGCTATCTGGGCCCGGCGGGCGAGGCGGGCATCCACGCCGCCGTCGACCGGCTGCACGCGGCGGGCATCGAGGTGATCCTGGACGTCGTCTACAACCACACCTGCGAGGGCGACGGGCTGGGTCCCACGCTCAGCTTCCGGGGCCTGGACAACCGGGCCTACTACCGGCTGATGCCGCACGGGCCGCGAGCGCACATCAACGACACCGGCTGCGGCAACACGGTCAACGTCGCGCATCCCGCCGTGCTGCGCCTGGTGATGGACAGCCTGCGCCACTGGGTCCAGCACTATGGCGTGGACGGGTTTCGCTTCGACCTGGCGACCACGCTGGCGCGCGAGGAGGCGGGTTTCGACCCCCGCGGCGGCTTTCTCGACGCGCTGATGCAGGATCCGGTGCTGGCGAGCGTCAAGCTGATCATGGAGCCCTGGGACATCGGGCCGGGGGGTTACCGCCTGGGCGGCTTTCCGCCCGGCACGGCCGAGTGGAACGACCGCTTTCGCGACGACGTGCGCCGGTTCTGGGCGGGCGAGCGGGGCACGGCGCCGGGGCTGGCCTCGCGGCTGTTGGGCTCGGCCGACGTGTTCGACCGCCACGGCCGGCCGCCCTGGTCCAGCGTCAACTTCGTGACCGCGCACGACGGGTTCACGCTGGCGGATCTGACTGCCTACGCCGAAAAGCACAACGAGCCCAACGGCGAGGGCAACCGCGACGGCCACGGCGAGAACCATTCCGACAATCTGGGCGTCGAGGGGCCGACGCGCGATCCTGCGATCCTGGCCGCCCGGGCGCTGCGCCGGCGCAACCTGATGGCCACGCTGGTGCTGTCGCAGGGGACGCCGATGCTGCTGGCGGGCGACGAGGCGGCCAACTCGCAGGCCGGCAACAACAATGCCTATTGCCAAGACAACCAGATCGGGTGGATCGACTGGCAGGCGCCCGAGGGGGCGGGGCTGGCCGCGTTCCTGCGCCGGCTGCTGGCGCTGCGGCGCGACGAGCCGGTGCTGCGCCAGGCGCGGTTTCTGCACGCGCAGACCCGCGCGGCGGACGCAGCGCCCGATGTCGCCTGGCAGGCGCTGGGCGGCGGCGCACCCGACTGGGGCGACCAGGGTCTCGCTGCGCTGGCGGTGCGACTGCGCGGCTCGGCCGAGGCCGCCCCCAGTGCCGGGGTGCCCGGCGATCTGCTGATCGCCGTCAACCGCACGCGCAGACCCCAGCCGCTGGCGCTGCCGGCGGCGGACGCACCCTGGCACCGGCGGCTGGATACCGCCGCGCCCGAGGCCGCGACCAGCCGCGAAGGGGCGACGGCGACGCTGGCCCCCAACAGCGTGGCGGTCTTCACCCCCTATGAGCGCCTCGACAGCGCCACGGTCGAGGGGTAAGCGCGCCCGATGGGCGATGCCGCGCTGCTGGAGCTGGCCGAGGCGCATGGCGTGCTGCGCGCGTGGCACGACATCGCGGGCGTGCGCCACGACACCACGCCCGCCACGGCCGAGGCGCTGCTGCGGGCGATGGGGGTGCTGGCGGCGCGCGACGAGGCGGCCGAGCGGCTGGCCGCGCACCGCGCCCGGCCGCCCCGCCTGCCCCCCGCCGCCGTGGTGCCGGCCGACACTGCCGTCACCCTGCCCGCCCCCGGGTTGGCCGGGCGCTGGCGGCTGCAGGGCGAGGACGGCAGCGTTCTGACGGGCACGGTCGAGGACGGCGCCATCGCGCTGGCACCGCTGGCGATGGGCCTGCACCGCCTGGTGCTGATGGCCGCGCCCGACCACGGCGATTGCCTGCTGGTTGCCGCGCCGCCCCGGGCGCCAGCGCTCGCAACGCTGGCCGGCGGCGACCGGCTCTGGGGCGTGACCGGCGCGATCCACGCGCTCTGGTCGGGCGACAAGCCCGCACAGAATGCGCCACCGGATGATCCGCTGGGCGATCGGTCGGGCGATCGGTTGGGCGATGGGCTGGGCAGTACGCCGGGCGATGGGCG
>JBCCMW010000434.1:0-2861 GCA_039026175.1 Pseudomonadota bacterium | reverse complement strand
GGCGGCGGCGGGCAGGCGCGCGCCGTCGGGGCCGGGGCACGGTCGACAGGGGTCCGGCGGGCGGCATTGCCGCGGGCTGGATTACGCCGGGTGGGATTACGCTGGGCGGCATTGCGCTGGGCGGCATTGCGTGGGCGGGATTGCGGTGGGGAGCGCCGTTCGGCGGCTCACGCCTCGGGCCCGGCAAACAGGGGGGCCAGGCTGTCGACATGGCGCGCGCCCGCGGCCCCGGCCTGGACGGCGAGGCACAGCAGGCGCTCGAGCGGCGGCTCGTCCAGCACCGTGACGCTGGCACCGGCGGCATAGCGGCGGGCATCGGCCTCGGGCAGCACGCCAAAGCCTATGCCGGCGTTCACGCAGCCCATGACCGCCTCGACGCTGTCCAGCGTCACCGTCTCGCCCACCGGGCCGGCGTGGCGGGTGAGATAGCCGTCGACCAGCAGGCCGATGCCGGTGGAGGGCAGGAAGCGGATGAACGGCAGGGCGGCGCAGCAGCGCGCCAGCGGCCAGCCTTCGGCGCCGGCGGGGGCGGCCAGGGCAAACGCCTCGCGCCGCAGCCGCCGGGTCAGGATCCCGCGTGGCATGTCGGGGCTTTCGGTCACCACGGCGGCCTCCAGCTCGCCGGCGGCAAGCCGCGCCACCAGATCGGTGGAGACCCCGCTCTCGACCGCAAAGCGCGCGGCCGGCTGGCGGGTGGCGGCCGCCAGCAGGAAGCCCGGCAGCAGCCGGACGCTGGCCGTCCCGACGAAACCGATGCGGATGACGCCCTTCAGCACCCCGGGCTGGTCGCCGAGCGCGCGCACCGCCTCGGCCTCGGCCAGCATGCGCCGGGCGTGCGCTGCGGTCTGGCGCGCGGCCGGTGTCATGGCTGGCGGGCGATGGCGGCGGTCGAACAGCGGGAAGGCGAGCTCCTCCTCCAGCGTCTTCATCTGTGCGCTGACGGTGGAGAGGGTGATGCCCAGCCGTTCCGCCGCGACGGCGAAGGAGCCGACGCGTTCGATCTCGATCAGCGTGCGAAGGGCGCGCAAGTTCATCTTCTACAGATTTATATAGAACTTTTCCTCGATTGCTTTGGAGTGGTGGCCATGTGACGATCACGAGGGTGTGATCTGAGGGGGGCAAGATGGACGAGATGACGCTGCGCGGGGCGGACTGCGACGATGCCACCGCCGCCCGCCTGGCCGAAACGGCCCCAAGGATGGGCGCGGGCACCGCCGCTGCGATGGCTACCGGGACGGCCGCTACTGCGGGCGAGAGAACCGCTGCTGGGATTGGGGGCCAGGGCGACGGCCTCTCGGTCGCGGACGGGGCAGGCAATGCCGGCGTGCAGCGGGCCCGGCCGGGCGCTTCGGGCGCCGAACTGCGGGCGCTGGCGCGCGATCTGGCCCGGCGCCGCTTTGCGGCGCGCGCGGCCACCTGGGATCGCACCCGCAGCTATTGCTGGGCCAACGTCGCCGAGCTGGCTGAAGCCGGGCTGATGGGCATGACCATCCCCGTGGCCCATGGCGGGCTCGGCGCGCGCTATGCCGACGTGATCGGCGTGATCGAGGAGATTGCCAAGGTCTGCACCCTGAGCGCGCGGATCGTCGTCGAGGCCAACATGGGCGCGATCAGCGCGGTGATGGCCTATGGGACCGAAGCGCAGAAGGCGATGTGCGCGCGACTGGTGCTGGCGGGCGACAAGCCGGCGATCTGCATCTCGGAGCCCGGCGCCGGCAGCGCCGCGGGCGACATGGCGACGACGGCGCGGCGCGTGCCGGGGGGCTATCGCCTGAACGGGTCCAAGCACTGGATCACCGGCGGCGGTGTCTCGCGTATCCACCTGATCTTTGCGCGCGTGATCGGTGCAACGGGCGGGGCGGAGGGGATCGGCGCGTTCCTCGCCATCGGCGATCCGCAGCGCGGGATGTACCCCCGAGGGGCTGGCCGTGGTGCGGCGCGAGCGGACCATGGGTCTCTGCGGTATGCCGGAGGCGGAACTCGGCATCGACGATCTGTTCGTGCCGGACGCGCAGGTGCTGTGCCCGCCGTCCGGCTTTGCGCACGGTTTTGCCGATCTGATGACCGCCTACAACGGTCAGCGCGTAGGAGCGGGGACGGTCGCTCTGGGCGTGGCGGCCGGCGCGTTCGAGCGGGCCCGGGCGTATCTGCTGGCGCGCGAGCAGTTCGGTCGCCCGCTGGCCGAGTTCCAGGGTCTGCAGTGGATGCTGGCGGACATGGACACAGGGCTGCACGCGAGCCGGTTGATGCTGGAGGCCGCGGCGGCCTCGGCCGAGACCTCGCCGACCGGCTTTCCGGACAAGACGATGGCCGCGCGGGCCAAGCTGTTCGCCTCGGAGACGGCGATCCGCGTGGTGAACGACGCGCTGCAGATGTTCGGAGCCCGGGGGTACAGCGATGCTGAGCCGCTGGAGCGGATGGCGCGCGACGTACGGATGTTCACCATCGGGGGTGGCACGGCACAGGTGCTGCGGACCCAGATCGCGGGCACGGCGCTGGGTATCAAGACGCCGCAGACGCGCGAGGGTTATCAGCGCCTGGCCGAGGCCCGGGCGGCCGAGGTCGGCGCTGCGGAGTAGCGCGTCGCGCGATTGGGTCCGGGGGCCGTTGCCGCGGCGGCCCCCATCCCGGGCCCAAGGTGCGCACACCACGGCCAACGGAGCCGTGGATCGGTGAGGGCCCGGCGTGAGGGCGCTGCGCTGCATGCGCCACCCTGGCCGGCCCGTGCGACCAACCCAAAACGGCCCGTCCACCCCAGGTTCATTTTGGGACGGCAGTCGTAAACCATTGGCGAAAATCGTTGGACAGAGATGCCACTGGTTGCGATTGCGTTCTCGCGCCTCGCGCCTCGCGCCTCGCGC
>JBCCMW010000433.1:0-2864 GCA_039026175.1 Pseudomonadota bacterium | reverse complement strand
CCGTAGGGTCGCGCCCCGGGCGCGCCGTAGGGTCGATCTGTGGCGCCTCGGGCGCGCCGTCGCTGCGGTATCGGCGGCGCCGGACCGGGTCGCGCTGCGGGCCGGCGGTGGAGGCGTCAGAGCCGCACCGCCGGACGCGCGCTTGCGCCGCCGTCCTGCCGCGTGCCCGAGACGCCGGTGCTGCGCGTCGCCGGGCCGCGCGGTCCCGTCGCCAGCAGGTCGTCGTGCAGCCACACCATGCGGTCCAGGAACCAGAGCTTGGCGCCGACCGTCAGCGCCGTGGCGGTGATCGCCAGCGGCCAGTCCAGCATCACCAGGCCCAGCACCAGCGGCGCGCAGGCCGCGATCTGCACCATCGTCAGCCGCTCGGCCGCCGCGACATGGTGCGCGGGCAGGGCGTGCCAGGCACGGTCGATCCACAGCCGCTCGCCCATCACCGCGCGCGAGGCCCAGGCATCCATCCTGGCCGGCGGGGCGAAGGCACGGGGGTTGATCCACGTCCACACCGCCAGCGCCAGCAGCAGCGGCACGCACCACCAGCCCAGCAGCGGCCGCGCAATCAGAACCAGAACGGCCAGCGGCAGGATCGGCAGCCGGCTCCAGAAGCTGAGCGGGTTGGCGTGGCGCGCCCACGCATCGTCGTCCATGGCAAAGGCCGCGGCGGTCCAGCCCGCCAGCGCCTCGCTCCAGCGGGCACGCCCGCTGCCCATTCTGTCGCCGTGCATCGCCGTCGTCTCCGGCCCGACCGCGCCCCTCAAACGGCTTTCGCCCCGATTATGCGCAAACGCACCACGAAGACTTGTCCGCGGTGGCCGTTCACGCAGCCCGCGGTCGCGCCACATGGTACGCCAAGCACCGCCCGCGATGAAGCGAAAGGAAGCGACGATGACCCAAGCCCCGGGCACGCCGACCGCCGATGCCGACGCCGATGCCGTGGCTTCGCGGGCGGTGGCGCCGCAGGCCCGCGCGGCCCGCCCGGCGCCCCGCGGCACCCGCATCGGCCACGTGCACCTCAAGGTCTCGGACCTGGAGCGCGCCATCGCGTTCTACAGCGGCGTGCTGGGGCTGGATGTGATGCAGCGCTCGCCCTCGGGCGCTGCGTTCCTGTCGGTGGACGGCTATCACCACCACCTGGGGCTGAATACCTGGTCCAGCGCCGGGTCGACGCCGCCGCCGCCGGGGCACACGGGCCTGTTCCACACCGCGTTCCTGTACCCCGACCGGGCAGGCCTGGCGGATGCCGTGGCGCGGGTGCTGGAGGCGGGCTACCGGCTGACCGGGTCGGCCGACCACGGCGTGTCCGTCGCCGTCTACCTGGACGACCCCGACGGCAACGGCGTCGAGCTCTACTACGACCGCCCGGCCGCCCAATGGCCGGTCGACGCCGAGGGGCGCCTCGCCATGGTCAACCAGCGCATCGACATAGACGCCCTGCTGGCCAGCCGTCCCGCGGTCTGACACCCGCTCAGCGGCCCAGCGATTTGGTCGCAGCCTCCAGCCCCGCCAGGGTCATGGGGAAC
Organism: Pseudomonadota bacterium; assembly: GCA_039026175.1. Classification (GTDB taxonomy): domain Bacteria; phylum Pseudomonadota; class Alphaproteobacteria; order Rhodobacterales; family Rhodobacteraceae; genus Thermohalobaculum. Next base: position 1,344 of record JBCCMW010000433.1, on the reverse strand, counting down.
ATCCGCCCCTCCATGATCTCGTGGACGATCCCGATCGACTGGGTATAGCGCCAGCGGCTCTCGGTCACCGGATTGATCCAGGCGGCCGAGGGGAAGCGCGCCAGCGCCCGGCGCAACCACACCTCGCCCGCCTCGGCGTTGAAGTGTTCGGACGCCCCGCCGGGGTACAGGATCTCGTAGGGGCTCATCGAGGCGTCGCCCACGAACACCAGCTTCCAGTCCGGGCCATAGGTGTTGAGCAGCTCCTCGGTCGGGCGCTGCTCCTCCCACCGGCGGCGGTTGTCGTGCCACACGGCCTCGTACAGGCAGTTGTGGAAGTACGCGAAGGCCAGGTGCTTGAACTCGCTGCGCGCGGCGGTGAACAGCTCCTCGGCCACCTGCACGTGGTCGTCCATCGAGCCGCCCACGTCGAACAGCATCAACACCTTGACGGCGTTGTGCCGCTCGGGCCGCATCTGGACGTCCAGATAGCCGTTGGCGGCGGTCGAGCGGACGGTGCCGTCCAGGTCCAGCTCCTCGGCCGCGCCCTCGCGCGCCCAGCGGCGCAGGCGCCTGAGCGCGATCTTGATCGACCGGGTGCCCAGCGCGACGTCGCCGTCCAGGTTGCGAAAGTCGCGCCGGTCCCAAACTTTGACGGCGCGGCGGTGGCGGCTCTCGTGTTGGCCGATGCGCACGCCCTCGGGGTTGTAGCCGTAGGCGCCAAAGGGCGAGGTGCCGGCGGTACCGATCCACTTGCTGCCGCCCTGGTGGCGGCCCTGCTGGTCGCGCAGGCGCTCGGCCAGGGTCTCCATCAGCTGGTCGAACCCGCCCAGGCTCTCGACCAGGGCCTTGTCCTCGTCGCTGAGGTGCTTCTCGGCCAGCCGGCGGAGCCAGTCCTCGGGCAGGGCGCGCACGTCCGGGCCCTCGGGGCCGGCGGCGACGGTCTCCAGCCCGCGGAACACCTGGGCGAACACGCGGTCGAAACGGTCGATGTGGCGCTCGTCCTTGACCAGGGCGGCGCGCGACAGGGTGTAGAAGTCATCGACGCTGTAGTCGGCGATGCCGGCCCGCATCGCCTCGATCAGCGTCAGATGCTCGCGCAGGCTGACCGGCACGCCCGCCGCCTTGAGGCCGAAAAACAGGTTGAACAGCATGGGGCGGAGGATAAGCCGCCGTCCCTCGCCTGTCATCTCCCCGCCGCGGTCCGGACACCCAGCGCACCCCAGACACCCAGCGCGCCCCGAAGCGCACCCCATCCCGCCCCCTTTCCCGACCGAACGGCCCCCCCCGTGCGATGCGCGGGTGGCGGGCCGGGTCAAGGATCGCCGCCAGGCGACGGGCAGCGCCCGCTTGTCCTTGACGCGG
>JBCCMW010000432.1:0-2886 GCA_039026175.1 Pseudomonadota bacterium | reverse complement strand
TCGAGGCCGCCGGCGCGCTCTATGGCGCCAAGCTGGTCAAGGGCATGCACCGCGACGCCGGCGTGCCCGCGGCCGGGCCGGCGCCGGCGCTGAGCCTGGCGCCCGCCGGGCGCGTGGATCTGGCCGCCGGCGTGCTGCGCGCGCTGTCGTTCCTGGGCCCCGACGCGCGGCCGATGGGCCGGCTGGTGGCGGTGATGGGCCACGGCGCGCGGGTAACCAACGCGCCGCACGCCAGCGCGCTGCAGTGCGGCGCCTGCGGCGGCCACGCGGGCGACGTGAACGCGCGGCTGCTGGCCGGGCTGATGAACGACCCGTCGGTGCGCGCGGGCCTGGAGATGCGCGGGATCGCCATCCCGGCGGACACGGTCTTTGTCGGCGGTCTGCACGACACCACGGCCGACACGGTGACGTTGTTCGAAGACACGCTACCCGCCAGCCACGCAGCCGATATCGCCCGGCTCCGCCGCGCGCTGGCCGCCGCCGGGCGGCTGGCGCGGGCCGAGCGCGGCGCCCTGCTGCCGCGGGCCGACAAGCCCGAGACTCTGCTGCAGCGCGGCGGCGACTGGGCCGAGCTGCGCCCCGAGTGGGGCCTGGCCGGCTGTGCGGCGTTCATCGCCGCGCCTCGCGCACGCACCGCCGGGCGCGATCTGGGCGGACGCGCGTTCCTGCACAGCTACGAATGGCGCGCCGACGACGGTTTTGGCGTGCTGGAGCTGATCCTCACCGCCCCGGTCGTCGTGGCGAGCTGGATCTCGCTGCAATACTACGGCTCCTCGGTGGCGCCCGAGGCCTTTGGCGGCGGCAACAAGCTGCTGCACAACGTCGTCGGCGGCATCGGCGTGCTCGAAGGCACGGCGGGCACCCTGCGCGTGGGCCTGCCCTGGCAGTCGGTGCACGACGGCGAGACGCTCCGCCACGAGCCGGTGCGCCTGGCCGTGGTGGTCGAGGCCCCGGTCGAGGCGATCTCGGCAGTGCTGGAGAAGCACCCGAGCGTCAGCGCGCTCTTCGACAATGGCTGGTTGTCGCTGCATGCGATGGACGACAGCGGCCGTCTGGCGGCGCGCTACGAGGCCGGTACCTGGGTCACCCGCCCTGGCGGCGCCGCCGATCGCGTCTCGACCGCCGCCTGAGGCGCTCGCGTCCCGCTTGAGGCGCTCGCCCCTCGCCTGAGGCGCTCCCCCGACGCCTGCCAACGTCCACAGGGCAGCGGCCGCCAGTCCCGCTGGCGGTCGCATCTGCATTTGCGGCCCATCCGGCCCCGACGGTTGGGCACGAAAAGACCGCACCGGCGGGAGGCCGGTGCGGTTGTGTAGCTTGGTGCGGCCCGATCCGTGGACGGACGTTCAGCGCCAGTAGTTAAAGAAGATCAGCGCCCACTGTGCCGTGCCCAGCGCGGACAGCAGGATCACCGTGCGGGTGAAACGCTTGCGCGAGTCCAGCAGCCGGTCGGCCGCTTTTAGCGCGATGCCGGGACGGGCGGGCGCCTCGGCATCGCCGGCTTCGCCGCTCCGCCACAGGCGCGGCAACCAGCGACGCTCGCCCCAGGCACGGCGGATCTCGGCCATCGGCTCGGCCGTCATCTTGCTCAGGTTACCCATGGATCCCACCCCTCACTGGCTCAGCACGGCCATCACGTCGCGCAGCTGGGTCTTGGCGCGCAGCGCAAAGAACCCGAGTTCGGCGACATGGCTCGGCACGATGATCGACCCCGGCGGACTGTTGGTCACGATCAGCGGCCGCATGGCGGCTGCGTTCTCGAAGCTCACGATCATCCGAGGCCAGACGACGTTGAGCCCCTCGCTCTCGATGATCTGGGCAAAGTCCTTCTCCATGGCCTTGAGCAGCATGGCATAGGCGTAGAGACGGCCCTTGGTGACGTAGAAAACCTCGCTGGTCGTCGTAGCCACCCGCTCGCCCGCGGCCACGCTCTCGACGTGCGCCGCCAGGATGTTGATCTTCGAGGACACGTCGGCCTCGATCCGGGCCAGCGCGGCGGCCAGGTTATCCTGGCGGGGGTCGAACACGGCCTCGCCGCTGGCGACGCGCAGATTGTACGCCTGCAGCGCGCGCGCTGCCGACATATACTGCTCCTCGCTGGTCACGACGGGGGTCCAGGTCTTCTCGAAGTCGAACACCCAGACGTCGCCCGGGAAGCGCAGCAGCCCCGCCGCGCGGTCCAGATCCGGGTCCACCGCCGTCGACCCGCGCGAGCGGCCCAGACTGTCGGCCAGCTCGAACGCGAAACGGCTGAGACCGTACACCACGCCCTGCTGATAGTGCTTCATGTTGGGCAGCCAGCTGCCGGGCATGAAGCCCGGCTCGTTGGCAACCCAGGCGTTGTCGTGCACTTCGCGTTCGATCAGCGCGACGGTCACATCGACGGTGGCAAGGCCGCCTTCGGTCTGCTGTGCGGGCACGAAGTCGAGGTCATCGTCGATGCTCTCGGTCAACATCATGCCGCCCAGCACATAGGCGCCCAGGACATTCGCGGCCACGACGCCGGCCAGCACCGTGCCACGCAGGGCCCGGATCGGCTTGCGCCAGGGCCGCGCGCCGGCGGGAGCCCCGAGCCCGCTGGCGCCGACGGACCCGATGCTGTCGAACGCGGCGCTCATGCCGCGACGCGCCGATCGTCGGCGTCGGTGTGCTCGGCGTCGGCCTCGACCGTCTCGCCCTCATCCTCGGCAGTCTCGACCTCGGCCTCGATGGCGGGCTCGATGTCGGCGGCGGCCTCGGCGATCACCTCTTCGACGGTGATCTCCACCTCAGCAGCCTCGGTCTCGATCTCGCGGGTCTCGGTCTCGGCAATCTCGGTCTCGGGGGTCTCGGTCTCGGCGACCTCGGCCTCGACCACCGTCTCGGCAGCGGCCTCACCCTCGATCGTGA
>JBCCMW010000431.1:0-2905 GCA_039026175.1 Pseudomonadota bacterium | reverse complement strand
GGGGTCACGCGGGCGGCAGCGGGGGCCAGTCCTCCAGCCCCGGCACCCCGGCCGCGACGGCGACGAGGCGCAGAGCGGTCAGAAAACCCTCGCCCAGGATCCGCAGCACGTTGGGCCCGATGGTCAGCAGGTGGGCGACGATCCACGCGATCGCCGCCGCGGGCAGCAGCGCCCGGAAGGCCATCCAGTAGCGCCGCACCAGGTCGCCGACGGGCCCGTCCTCGCCCGCCTCGGCCCGGGCGACCAGCGTCGGCAGCCAGTCGGAGACCGAGCGCCCGAGCCCCACGATGCCGAGCGCCAGCAGCGCCAGCAGCGCGTGCAGGACGGTCGGCAGCAGCGTCGTCGCCACGCCCAGGATCAACCAGGCCTGGCTCCAGGGGTCGTGCCACAGGTCCCGCAGCACCGCCCCGACCTCCAGGATTGGAATGTTGTCGTATGTGATCCAGTGCCCGCCCAGCACGATCACGCTGCCCAGCGCCAGCATGATCGCCCCGGCTGCCGCCAGATCGGCGAGCGAATAGAGCCCGGCCTGCCACAACGGCCCATCGACGCTGCGCCGCAACAACAACCGCGTCAGCCCGACCGACAAGAAATCGGCCAACCCGTTGGCGAGCGGCAGCAACACGAAGAAAGCGACGAAAGTCCTGACGTCTCCGGGCGACCTCTGGAGCGTTACGAAACCGAGCGCAGCGCCGCCACCGATCCCCAGGACCACCACGAACAGCACCAGCACCATCGCAGCCCGACGCACGCGATGCCCGAGCCAATCGCCTGCGACTGCGGGTGCGCCTGGGGGTGAGAATGCTAATCCGCCTGCGAGTGCGCCTGCGACTGCGCCTGCGAGTCCGCCTGCGACTGCGCCTGCGCCTGCGCCTGCGCCTGCGCCTGCGACTGCGAATGCGCCTGCGACTGCGACTGCGCCTGCGACTGCGACTGCGCTTGCGACTGCGCCTGCGACTGCGAATGCGCCTGCGACTGCGAAGAGAAGAAACAGCCACCCTCGCGCGCTGTCGCGTTCAAACGCTCTGCGCGCGAGGGTGGCTGAGCAGAATGCAACGATCAATCCGGCCGCGGGCAGCCACCGCAAAGGCCCGCGCTCCTCCGGGAAAACCGGCAGCGGACCCAGGGCGATGGCGTCGCCTGTCGCCGCCCATTGGACGCAGAGGATCAGCACCGGGTAGAACACCGCGAGACCGATTAGACGGTCGGCGAGGGGGCCGGACCAGGCGATCTGCCAATCGGGCCGCGGCCAGGTGTGGAGGGGTTCGCTGGCCGGAAAGGCGCGGTCCAGGCGGTTCAGGGCACCGCGCAGCAGTCTTTCGTAAATGCCCTCCCACCGGCCATCGCCGAACACCGCCGTCAGGTCGCCGCGGTCGCCCGGCGTCTTGAGCATTTTGCCCACCAGCATGCTCAAGCCCACCGTCCCGACGGCCAGGCCCGCCAGGCACCAGGCGGTGATCGGCGGGAAGGTGTCGAAGAACCAGGTGACCGCGCTGCCGAGACCCGTGAACCCCGCGACGGCACCCAGGATCGACTTCAGATTGAATCCCGCGGTCGACGTCTCGTCGGTCATGCGCCGCTCCTGAACCAATGGGGCGACGCTAGGGCCAGGGGCGCGCGGCGGCTAGGGCCGCGTGGCTGCCGGGCAGCACCGGCGGGGCCGCGTGTTGGATGGGGGACGCGGGGCGCGGTGCGCGAGGCCCGGCCCCGCGGCGGCGGTCCGCCCCGCCGCGTTCAGGTCGGGGGGGCGAAGGGGCGGGCGTTGGGCAGGGTGGGGATCTTGCGCCGGGCCTCGGCCACCGCGGCCAGGTCCACCGGCACCAGGGTCACCCCCGGGGTGGTCCCGTCGGCCTCGGCCAGCACCTCGCCCCAGGGGCCGACGGCCAGCGAATGGCCCCAGGTCTCGCGCGTCTTGCCGCGGCTGGCGGCGTGGCGGCCGGCCTGTGCTGCGGCCAGCACCACGCTGCCGGTCTCGATCGCCCGGGCGCGCAGCAGCACCGACCAGTGCGCCCGCCCCGTGGGCACGGTAAAGGCGGCGGGCGCGGTCAGCACCTCGGCCCCCGCCTCGGCCAGCGCGCGGTAGAGCGCGGGAAAGCGCATGTCGTAGCAGATCGTCAGCCCCAGCTTCGCGGCCTGCCCGGCGCCGGGGATCGCGGCCTCGGCCACCACGGCGCGGGCGCCGGGGCGGAAGCCCTCGCTCTCGCGGTAATCCTCGCCGCCGCCCAGGGTGACGTCGAACATGTGGATCTTGTCGTAGCGCGCGACGACGGCGCCGGTGGGCGCGATCAGGAACTGGCGGTTGGCGAAGCGGTCCTCGCCCGGCTCGCCGGCTTTGAGCGCGAGGGAGCCGAGGACGAGCCAGACGCCCAGCTCCTCGGTCACGGCGCGGAGCCGCGCGAGGGTGGGGTCGGCGTCCTCCTCGCACAGCACCGCGCGCTGGTGGGTGCGCGAGGAGGAGACGCAGTTGGTCACTTCGGGGGTCACGATCAGGCGGGCGCCCGCCGCCGCGGCCTCGCGCACGAAGCCTTCGGTGACGGGCAGGTTGGCCAGCGGGTCGTCCGAGCTGGTGAGCTGGACCAGCGCCGCGGTGAACGTGCTCACGCGGCGTTCAGCAGGGGATCGAGCTTGCCCGCCTGTTCCAGCGCATAGAGGTCGTCGCAGCCGCCCACGTGGGTCTCGCCCACAAAGATCTGGGGCACGGTATGTCGGCCGCCGGCGCGCTGTTTCATCTCGGCGCGCTTGGACGGGGCCATCATGACGTCGATCTCGGTGAAGGCGATGCCCTTGTCGTTGAGCAGGCGCTTGGCCATGCGGCAGTAGGGGCAGATCGGCGTGGTGTAGATCTCGACGGTCGCCATGGGCGGTCTCCTCGTGGTGCGGTGGCCGCGCGGCGGCTGCGGGCGCG
>JBCCMW010000430.1:0-2914 GCA_039026175.1 Pseudomonadota bacterium | reverse complement strand
GCCTCGACCGCCGGCGCCATCGACAACGACGGCGCGGTCATGGTCTAGCGGCCAGTTCAAAAGTGCCCGCTGCGATTGCAGCGGGCACTGGGTCACACTCAAAACAGTCGCGAAACGAATTCGACGACAGCAGTCAATGTCCCAACATAATCGAAATTCAGTACCGCCTCATATGCTGCTGATGCCAATTGCTCGACTTTCACTTGGGCCGCTGCAACCTTGACGGTGATTTCCCGAAGCACATCGCCCGCCCAATGCAGAATTTTCTGTGTAAATGAAAGATCCTCTGGCTGGCTCATGCTTTTCTCCTCTGATGGCGATTTTCGCAAAACAGTTCCGGTCCAACGCTGAAGCGGGGTACTTCCGTCGCCTTTTTTTCGATCGATAGAGAAACCCTCTGCAGACCGATGGTGTCCAGCTTGCCCTCGAAGACTTGGTGGGCTCAAAGAAGGGTGATCATCAACCAAACCCTTCGCCTCTGACGGCTAAAGCGCAGGACCACGCCCTATGTCGCCGATGACCCTCAAACCAGGATCGACCGCCCAGTCGGCCTATAACCTGCGCTCCTCGCTGCCGCAGGACCACGAGCGCCACACGCTGAGTGTGCTGGTCGACAACGAAAGCGGGGTCCTGGCCCGGGTCATCGGCCTGTTCTCGGGCCGGGGCTACAATATCGAGAGCCTGACCGTCGCCGAGACCGACCACGCCAGCCACCTCAGCCGCATCACCATCGTCTCGACCGGCACGCCGCAGGTGATCCAGCAGATCATCGCCCAGCTCGAGCGCATGGTGCCGGTGCACGGCGTCACCGACCTCACCGTCCAAGGCGCCCATCTGGAGCGTGAGCTGGCGCTGGTGAAGGTCGCCTCGACCGGCGAGAAGCGCGTCGAGGCACTGCGCATGGCCGACCTGATGCAGGCCCGCGTGGTGGACGTGACGCTGGAGAGCTTTGTGTTCGAGGTCGCCAACACCTCGGAGCAGATCGACGCCTTCGTCGAGCTGATGCGCCCGCTCGGCCTGGTCGAGGTCGCGCGCACGGGCGTCGCGGCCCTGATCCGCGGCACCCAGGCGCTGTAGCCGCGGCAGGTCGCTTGTGCGGGGACCGCAGCGCCCAACGGACACAGCATCGACCGCTCCGCCCCGCGTGCGCCGCACCGGGCATCTGTGCTAAGTCCACGCCGTGATGTCGGCGCCCGCCGACGCCCCGGAGAACCGCCTATGACGTCAGAGCCTCGCCGCCCCGTGCCTGTCGCCCTCACCCGCCCGCTCGGCCTGCCGCGCGCCGCCCGGCGACTGGCCGCGCTCGCCGGGCTGCCGCTGCTGGCGGCCTGCGCCGACGGGGCCGAGGAGCCCGCCGCCAGCGCCGCCCCCGACCCGGCCGAGGCCGCCCAACAGGCGCCCGCCGCAGGGCCCTATGCCACCGAGGACGTGCCGCAGATCTGGATGGCGCTGGAGCCCGGGCAGAGCGGCGCGCCCGCCTCGGTGCTGTTCGCCATCGACAGCGGGTTCGACGGCAGCGTCGCCGACGACCAGGCCGTGCGCATCACGCCCGAGCCCACCGGCGCACGCAGCGGCAACTGCTCGATCCAGAACCTGACCAGCTACGAGTTCGTCTCGAACGGGCCGGTGTTCAGCGCCGCGCAGGCCAACCAGGGCGTCAAGCCCGAGGATATTCCGCGCTTCCTGGCCTTTACCGCCAGCCAGGCGATGGTCTCGGCCGGCATGGCGGGCGCAGCCGACGAGACCGCAGCCCAGAACATCTGCACCCGCAAATTCTGGGAGCTGTGGCTGGAGCAGGCGGAACCGATCCAACCATCCGGCGACGCGCAGGGCTAGCGACCGCGCCGGTTCCGGCGCAGGGGGCTAGCGACCGCGCCGGTTCCGGCGCAGGGGGCTCGCGAGCCTCGCGCGCGACGATCCGGGCCGTGCGATCTGGACAGCCGCGCCGCCGCCCTTTACGCCACGCCTCCGACATGCAGCGACCCGCCGGCAGAGCGGGGCCCAGCACAGTACCCAGCACTGGGGCCCAGCAATGGGGCCCAGCAACGGGGCCCAGCAATGGGGCCCAGCACCGTGGCCGCGCCGCCATTCGTACGACCGCCTCGGCCAGCCATACCGGCCGCGCCGACCACCGCCACCACCACGACCCGGAGAGCCCCGATGCGCGTGTACTACGACCGCGACTGCGACATTAACCTGATCAAGGACAAGAAGGTCGCCATCGTCGGCTACGGCAGCCAGGGCCACGCGCACGCGCTGAACCTGCACGATTCCGGCATCCCGGAGCTGGCCGTCGCCCTCCGCCCCGGGTCGGCCAGCGCCAAGAAGGCCGAGGCCGAGGGGCTGCGCGTCATGGGCCTGGCCGAAGCCGCGGCCTGGGCCGATCTCATCATGATGTGCATGCCCGACGAGCTGCAGGCCGAGACCTATTATGCCCACATCCACGACAATCTGCGCGACGGGGCGGCGATCGCCTTCGCCCACGGGCTGAACGTCCACTTCAAGCTCATCGAGCCCAAGCCCGGCGTCGACGTGCTGATGATGGCGCCCAAGGGTCCCGGCCACACCGTGCGCGGCGAGTTCGTCAAGGGCGGCGGCGTGCCCTGCCTGGTGGCGGTGGACCAGGACGCCTCGGGCAAGGCGCTGGAGCTGGGGCTCGCCTACTGCTCGGCCATCGGCGGCGGCCGCTCGGGCATCATCGAGACGAGCTTCAAGGAGGAGTGCGAGACCGACCTCTTCGGCGAGCAGGCGGTGCTCTGCGGCGGCCTGGTCGAGCTGATCCGCTGCGGCTTCGAGACCCTGGTCGAGGCCGGCTACGCGCCCGAGATGGCGTACTTCGAGTGCCTGCACGAGGTAAAGCTGATCGTCGACCTGATCTACGAGGGCGGCATCGCGAACATGAACTACTCGATCT
>JBCCMW010000429.1:0-2919 GCA_039026175.1 Pseudomonadota bacterium | reverse complement strand
TCGACATTGGACCACCTCCTTTCAGTTGCTGCTGACTGGTTGCGAGCCTGGCGCATCGGCGAGCCGGTGGCAAGGCCGGGGCTGTCGCAGCCCGGCCGCGCGTGGCCGAAGCGCCGCAACGGGCCGGCGGCCGCCGGGTCCGGGCAGTTGTCTGGGCCGATGTCTGGGCAGATGTCTGGGCAGGCGCCTCGAGACGGTCGGGGGATGGCGGCTCAGCGCCCGGCGGGGCGCAGGCGGCGGGCTGTCACCACGCGCGCCAGCACGGCGCCGATTTCGGCCAGCGCACCTGCCATCGCCTTGCCGCGCATCGCACGGGCCTGGTCCAGGATTTGGTCGACTTCGGCCGGCGACGGCGTCGGTCTGGCCGGGCTGTTGTCGAGATCGTCGATAAAGCGGGTCATTACTCATTTCCTCGGGTTGCCGGGTCGCGTGGCGTGCGTCGGTCGCGGCGTCCGTCGCGCGGCCCCTTGGATGACCGAGAGCTAGTCAAACCCGCGCGGATGAGCACCCGGGGCAGGCGCAAAGCCGATATTCACGGCGTGAAATTCAGGCCGAAAGCGGGCGCCTCGGTCGCCAGAAGGGGCATCGTGGCCACGGGCGCCGCGGCGCGACCGGCCGCCCAACGGAGGCCTTACGCAGGGGTGATGAAGCCGACCTTGGCACCGGGCGCGGCACCTTCGCGCAGCCAGGCCTCGACATAGCTGGCGACCGAGCGGAAGCAGATCAGCGTAAACCGCTCGCCGCCCGCCGGCATCAGCCAGAAGCCCACCGCAACCTGGCCGAGGTGCGTGCGCCGCGCCGTGCCCGGCGGAAACGCCGCTGGGCGCAGGTCGACCGGCGCGCCCTTGGCCAGCACCTCGCGCACGCCGGGACCCGACAGCCGGAACATCGCGCGCGCCGACGAAACGTCGAGCGCGAGGGCGTGCTGGTCGGCCAGGCTGGCCTCTAACGCCGTCACCGCCGCCGCGGGATCGGGCACCAGCAACAGCAGCTCGTCGCTCGCCATCCAGACGGCCGCACCCCCGGGGCCCTCGGCCACCTTCAGCGGCCCTGGCGGCAGCGTGCCGATCAGCGCCTCGACCGCGGTGCGCACCGCCTCGGCCGACAGATCGGCCTTCAGGCTCACCTGGCCCTGGCCGTCGATCCTCTCGATCAGCGTCGCCTCAGGCATGCAGCTTCTCCCCGGCCGGGTCGTAGAACACAGGCTCGACACAGCGGGCGCGCATCACCTTGCCGCCCTCCAGCGGGAACGACAGCACCGCGCCCGCCTCCACCAGCGCGCGACCGTCCTCGATCAGCGCCATCGCGATGGACCGACCCAGCGTGGGCGAGTGGTAGGTCGATGTCACGTGTCCGATGGTGCGCATCGGAGCGGGACAGATGCGCGCAACCGCATGGGCGCCGTCGGGCAGCCGCTGGCCCGGCTCCTCGGTCAACAGGCCGACCAGCTGCTTGCGGCCGGTGCGCGTGAGGTCGACGCGGGCCTGGGCGCGCTTGCCGATGAAGTCGTCCTTCTTCTTCGACACCGCCCAGCCGAGGCCAAGGTCCTGGGGCGTTACCGTTCCGTCGGTCTCGTCCCCGATCATGATAAAGCCCTTCTCGGCCCGCATGACGTGCAGCGCCTCGGTGCCGTAGGGCATGGCGCCGAACGCCTCGCCCGCCGCCAGCAGCGCGTGCCAGAGTGCCAGGCCCTGGTCGGCGGGCACGGCCACCTCGAACCCCAACTCGCCCGAAAACGAGATGCGATAGACCCGTGCGGGGATGCCGGCCACCTGCCCCTCGGCCCAGGCCATGAACGGCAGCGCGGCGGCGGACAGGTCGATGTCGGTCCCCGCGGCCTGCAGGACGCGGCGCGCGTCGGGGCCCGCGACGGCGACCTGGGCCCACTGCTCGGTCACGTTGAGGGTGTGGACGCTCAGATCCCACCACTCGGTCTGCAGCCACTCCTCCAGGTGCCCGTGCACCCGGTCGGACCCGCCGGTGGTGGTGTGGCAAAGGAACCGGTCCTCGGCCAGCCGGGCGACCACGCCATCGTCGAACAGGAACCCGTTCTCGTTGCACATCAGGCCATAGCGGCAGCGCCCAACCTTCAGCGTGCTCATCGTGCCGGTGTAGACGCGGTCTAGGAACGCCGCCGCATCGGGCCCCGCGACGACGATCTTGCCCAGCGTCGAGGCATCCAACAGCCCGACCCGCTGGCGGGTGTTCAGTACTTCGCGGCGCACCGCCTCGGCCCGCCCCTCGCGGCCCCGGCGATAGCAGTAGGGGCGGCGCCAGTCGGCCACCGGCTCCCAGTCCGCGCCGTTCCGGGCGTGCCAGGCGTCCATCGCGGTGCGGCGCACGGGCTTGAACAGCGCGCCCTTGGCCTGGCCCGCGATCGCGCCGAAGGAGATCGGCGTGTAGGGCGGGCGGAAGGTCGTGGTCCCGACCTCGGGGATCGTCACGCCCAACTGCTCGGCCAACAACGCCAGGCCGTTGATGTTGGAGGTCTTGCCCTGGTCGGTGGCCATGCCGAGCGTGGTGTAGCGCTTGGTGTGCTCGACGCTCTCGTACCCCTCGCGCGCGGCCAGCATGACGTCGGCGGCGGTCACGTCGTTCTGGAAATCCACGAAGTGCTTGGTGCCGTGGTGGTACTTGCCCTCGGCGGGCGAGAACCAGTGGGCGGCGATGGGCTCTTCGGCGGGCTCCACAACTGCATGCTCTGGGGCGGGCTGGGCGGCGTGACCGGCGGCTTCGGCCGCGGCGCGCCCGGCGGCGGCGGCATCGGCCAGGCCCGCGGCGGTGGCCAGGTGGCCGTTGGCGCTGCCGGCGCAGCGGGTCGTAACCTCGCCCCGCGCACCGGTGGGGGCGCCGCGTTCGGGCGCGGGGCGGAACATCACCGCGGCCTCGTCCCAGCGCAGCTTGCCGCCGCAGTGGCTG
>JBCCMW010000428.1:0-2923 GCA_039026175.1 Pseudomonadota bacterium | reverse complement strand
CCGATGAGGACGCGCTGAGCAGAAGGATCGTATTTTCATCCTCTTTCACCATCAGCGTGGCCATCGTCTCAATATCGAAGCGGGGGGCGGGGCCGAAGAGAGCCTCGCGGGAGGGGGGTCCAGAGAGCCTCAGCGGCGGTCGGCGGCGGGGCCCAGGCCTTGCTCCGCTGCCTCGCGCAGGATCTTGTCCTCCATCTCCTCGATCTCTTCCTGGTGGGCCAGCCACTCGCCGGTGCGCATTGCCAACAGGCAGCGCATGACCTGCGCGATGCCCTGCAGCGCCAGCAGCACGCCGGCGGCGACGATGATCGCCTTGAACTGGAAGATCGGCATGCCCGCGGGGCTCATGACGCTCACCTCGGTGAAGCGGATCGAGCGTTCGGCGTATTTCCAGCCCGCAAAGATCAGCGCCAGGATGCCGGGGAAGTAGAAGATGAAGTACAGCACGCACTCGACGCGGGCCTGCGTGCGCACCGACCACAGCCGGTACAGAAAGTCGCCGCGCACGTGGGCGTTGGTCGCCAGCGCATAGGCGCCGCCCATCATGAACAGCGTGCCGTACATCATGTAGCTAAGGTCGAACGCCCACGAGGTGGGGGCGTTGAACAGGTAGCGCGAGAACACCTCGAAGCTGACGCCAAGCGTCATGACGATGATGCACCAGGCGAATGCCTTGCCGAACCAGGCGCAGACCCGGTCGATCAGGTGGATGACGACAACCATCGTGAACCTCGCGGGAAAGCGGCGCGACGGCAACGTCGCCCCGGCGATGGGCGACGCGGTGCTGTGCTACAGCCGCGGTGGGCCTGGGCTGGGCGTGCCCCGCGAGGATCCCGCCAGCCGGGGCGCCGCGCGGCGGGGTCGTGGCCCCTGGCTGACCGGGCAGGCGCGGGTCGACACGATCGCGCCGACCCGGCCGCAGGCGGCGGGCCGATCAGAAGACCGGCAGCGTGCCCGGGAAGTAGTGGTTGTAGGCCAGCTTGTAGTCGGCCGAGTTCAGGATGTCGTAGTAGGCGCAACGCTCGGCCCAGGCCTTCTGCGACGCCACCACCCGGCCGAAGAACTCGTCCTGGGTCAGGTCGGCCAGGACGGTGTCCCAGGCCTTGAGCTGCTCTTCCAGGATCGACGTGTCGGTGCGGTGCACGGTGACGCCATCCTCGTTGATCAGCTTCTGCAGATCGGCCGAGTACTTGTCCATCGCGAGACCGTAGTTGGCGGTGTTCGCCGCCTCGGCCGCGTACTCTAAGATCGCCTGCTGCTCTTCGCTCAGGCCCTCGAACAGGTCCTGGTTGAAGATGATCTCGAAGAACTCGGCCGCCTGGTGGTAGCTCGACATGTAGTAGTCTTTGGCGACATCCTGCGCGCCGAACTGGCTGTCCGAGGTCGGGTTGTTGAACTCGAACGCGTCGATCACGCCGCGCTCCAGGGCCGGCACGATCTCGCCGCCCGGCAGCTGGGTCACGTTCACGCCCGCGGCCTGCATGACGTCGGCGGCCAGGCCGACCGTGCGCCACTTGAGCCCCTTCATGTCGTCGATGCTGTTGACCTGCTTCTTGAACCAGCCCAGCGGCTGGGTCGGCATCGGCATCGCGAAGAAGCCGACCAGCGGCAAGCCCAGCACGTCCTGGATGAGCTCGTTGTAGAGCTCCTTACCGCCGCCGAAGTGGATCCAGGCCAGCATCTGCGAGGCGTTGGCGCCGAACACCGGGCCGGTGCCGAACAGCGAGGCGGCCTTGTTCTTGCCGTACCAGTAGGCGGTGACGTGGTGGCCGGCGTCTAGCACGCCGTCGGCGACCGCGTCCTGGATCTGGAAGGCCTTCACGACCGCGCCCGAGGGCAGGTACTCGATCTCCATCCGGCCGCCGGACATCTTGTTGACGCGCTCGACGTACTGCTTGGCGAAGTCCGAGAACACGTTGGCGTCGGGCCAGGCGCCCTGCATGCGGATCACGGTGGTCTGCGCGCGGCTCACCTGCGGCGCGGCCACGGTGGTGGCGGCAGCGCCGCCGGCGATCAGGCCGCCCTTCAGAAAGCTGCGGCGCGACGTGGTGGTGTCGGTGGTGTCGGTCATTGGGACCCTCCCTATTGTTGTCCTGCGCCGGCTGAGACCCGGCGTTGGCTAGTGGCGACATGGACCGGCGTGACGGTGTCGCCACCGCTGGCCACCGATGTGCCGTTGCGTATCCCCTCGCCCAGCATCTGGTTAATGCCTGGCGCCCCGAGATTGCGAGGCGCCTGATAGCAAGCGTTTCGGTCGCTGTCAGCATAGATCGTGCGCAAATGCCATCGATCGGAGCAATCCACGATCACGTCTTCCCGATGTGGGGCAATGCGTCCGTCTCCCGGTCGGCCGAGGGGGCGAACGCGGCCATCGGCGGGGGGTGCGGGGCGTGCGCGGGCCAGGACCAGGGCGCGGCCGGACGGGCTGCAAGGGTTAAGGCGGCGGCGACGTGCGCGCCTGCCACATGGGCCAGCGCCAGCCCGATCCCTTGCCCGCCGGCCGCGATCCAGAGCCCCGGCGACCCCGGCACGGGCCCCAGCAACGGCAGGCGCCCGGCCGCTCGGCGCGGCGGGCGCGGGCGCAGGCCGGACCAGCGCTCAACCACCCCAGCACGGCCGACCATCGGCAGCAGCGCGGCCGCCCGGGACAGCACCGCGTCGAGCGCGGCGTCCGTGCCCGGGGCCGTCTCGCCGGGCTCGTGGGTCGAGCCCACGCCCAGCGTGCCGTCGGCGTGGGCGACGATGAAGAGCCCCGGCGCCTGGATCACCGGCAATGCCGCGGCGGCCAGGGGCGCGGCGTCCTGCGGCGCGGGCCGCACCCGGGCCGCCTGGCCGCGCACGGGCTCGATGGCAAGCGCCGGGGCGGGCGGCGGCGGTGCGACGCCGATGCGGCCGAGGAGCGCGCCCGCCGCCAGCACGACGT
>JBCCMW010000427.1:0-2934 GCA_039026175.1 Pseudomonadota bacterium | reverse complement strand
GCCCGCCGGGGCGCGATGGGCCGCTGCGCCCGCCGGGGCGCGATGGGCCGCTGCGCCCGCCGGGGCGCGATGGGCCGCTGCGCCCGCCGGTCAGGCGAGCAGACGCTCCGCGATTTCGCTGGTGTTGCGTGACAGGCCCGGCGCGGCGGCAATGCGGCGCATCTCGGCCTGCATCAGCGCGCCGCGCGCATCGTCGTACCGGCGCCAGCTCTCGAAACAGCCCGTCACGCGCGCGGCGGTCTGCGGGTTGGCGGCATCGAGCCGGATGATCCAGTCGGCCACGAACCGATAGCCCGCGCCCGAAGCCGCGTGAAAGCCCACCGGGTTGGCCATCGCGAACGCCGCCACGACGGCGCGGAAGCGGTTCGGCCGCTGCCAGGTAAAGGCCGGGTCTTCGGTAAGGGCCGCGGCCCGGTCGGCGGCATCGGACAGCGGCGCGGTCGCCTGGACGCTGAACCACTTGTCCATCACCAGCTCGTCCCCGGCCCAATCGGCGCGAAAAGCCGCCAGTGCAGCCGCCGCCCCCTCGACGCCCAGATGCACCATCGCGGTCAGTGCGCCCAGCCGCTCGGTCATGTTGTCGGCGCTCTCGGCCATCGCGCGTGCGGTCTCGGCGGCGGCGGCGTCGCCCGCGGCGAGGCGGAGCGCGAGACAGCGCTGGCGCAGCGCCCGACGCCCCGCCGGTTCCGCGGCGGGATCATAGGGCCCGCTGTCGGCCAGCGACGCGGTCAGCCCGGCCAGCGGCTCGGCCAGCCCCGCCCCCAGCGCCGCGCGCATGGTGCGGAGCGCGTCGTGGATGCGGTCGGGGTCGGCGCAGTGCCCGTCGGCATAGAGCCGCGCGGCCACCTCGTCGTTGCCCGGGATCTCGAGCATCAGCGCCTGGTAGGGGGGTGCCAGGCGCGCATCGTCTAGAATCCCGGCCAGCGCCCGGATCCACGGTTTGGGAACCGCCTCGGCCTCCGTCTCGATCTGCCCCGTCGCCATGCGCACCGCCAGGTCCAGCGCGATGGCCCGGCCCGCCTCCCAGCGGTTGAACGGGTCGCTGTCGTGGGCCAGCAGGAACAGCCGCGCCCCGTCGGGCGCCTCGTGGTGCAGGATCACAGGGGCCGAGAAACCGCGGTTGATCGACAGCACCGGTCGCGCCGAGAGGTCTCGGTGCACGATCTCGCCCTCGGGTCCGTCGAGCACGTAGAGCGCCTCGCCCTCGGCCAGCAGGTCCGCCCCGTCGGTGCCCAGCAGGCCATAGCGCACAGGCAGCACCAGCGGTGCTTTTTCTGGCTGTCCGGGCGTCGCCGGCGTTTCCTGCGCAAGGCGGATGGTGAGCTGCCCCGCCTCGGCGTCCCACGCCTCGCGCACGGTCAGCCGCGGCGTGCCGGCCTGGTACCACCAGCGCGCAAAGGCCGCGAGGTCGGTGCCCAGCGCATCCTCGAAACAGGCGCGGAACTGTTCGATCGTGCAGGCCTGGCCGTCGTGGCGCTCGAAATAGAGATCCAGCGCCTTGCGATACCCGTCCTCGCCCACCAGGGCGGCGAGCATGCGGATCACCTCGGCGCCCTTCTCGTAGATGGTGGCGGTGTAGAAGTTGTTGATCTCCTTGTACGCCTCGGGCCGCACTGGGTGGGCCAGGGGGCCGCCGTCCTCGGGGAACTGGCGCGCGCGCAGCGCCTTGACCTGGTCGATGCGCCCGACGGCGGGGGAGCGTTCGTCCTCGCTGAAGCGCTGGTCGCGATACACTGTCAGCCCTTCCTTGAGGCAGAGCTGGAACCAGTCGCGACACGTGATCCGGTTGCCCGTCCAGTTGTGGAAATACTCGTGCGCGACGATGCCCTCGATCAGCTCATAGTCCCTGTCGGTCGCCGTCTCGGGGCTGGCCAGCACGTACTTCGAGTTGAAGATGTTGAGACCCTTGTTCTCCATCGCGCCCATGTTGAAGTCGGACACCGCGACGATGTTGAACACGTCCAGGTCGTAGACACGGCCATAGGCGCGCTCGTCCCACACCATCGAGCGTTTGAGCGCATCCATCGCATAGCCGCATTTGTCCTGGTCGCCCGGGCGGACCCAGACGGCGAGGTCGACCTCGCGCCCCTCGGCGGTGCGGAACCGGTCGCGGTGGGCGACCAAATCGCCGGCCACCAGCGCGAACAGGTAGGCGGGCTTGGGGTGGGGATCGTCCCACTCGGCAAAGGCGCGGCCGTCGGGCGTGGTGCCGCTGGCGCCGGGATTGCCGTTGGACAGCAGCACCGGGGACCCGCCCGCGGGCGCCGTCAGCCGCACGGTGAAGGGCGCCATCACGTCTGGGCGGTCGGGGTAGTAGGTGATCTTGCGAAAGCCCTCGGCCTCGCACTGGGTGCAGAAGATCCCGCCCGACAGGTACAACCCCTCCAGCTCGGTATTGCTCTCGGGGTCGATCTCGGTGGTGCAGGTCCAGGTAAAGGCGGGGCCGGGCAGGGCGGCGGCGTCCAGCACGAGCCGTTCGCGCTGCAGCGCCAGGCCGGGGTCGGCGGTGACGTCGCGCCCGTCGACGGCGGCCTCGACCAGGGTCAAACGCCGCCCGTCCAGCACCAGCGGCGGCAGATCCGGGCCCGCATGGTCGGGGTTCAGCCGGAAGTCGACGGTCGCCTGGACCCGGGTCGCCCGCGGGGCCAGGTCGACGTCCAGCCGCACCCGGTCGACCAGCCATGCCGGGGGGCGGTAGTCGGCCAGACGCACGGTGCCGTCGCCGGCGGTGTCGGGGACCAGGGCGGCGGCGTCGCGTTCGGCGGCCATGGGCGCTCCTCGCTACAGATCTCGGGTTTTGGGCCCGGGGTTTTGGGCTCGGGGTTTTGCGCTCGGGGTTGGGGCTCGGGGTTTTGGGCTGGGGGTTCGGGCTCGGGGTTTGGGGCTCGGGGTTCGGGCTCGGGGTTTTGGGCTCGGGGTTCGGGCTCGGGGTTT
>JBCCMW010000426.1:0-2967 GCA_039026175.1 Pseudomonadota bacterium | reverse complement strand
GCAGTTGCGGGGCAGGGCGCGCCTGCTCCGGCGGCAACGGGCGTCGCGGCAGGCGGCGCAGGAGGCGGCGCAGAATGCGGGGCGTCACGCTCCGCCAACGCGAGGATTAGGAACAGGACGACGTCCATGGGCAGCCCCTTCTGAGCAGGCATCCGGTCGGCGGACAGCCTGCGTCATCGGGGTAAAGACCAGGTTGGCGACAGCGGGCCACGGCCGCCCGTGGGTCAACCCGCCAAGGCCGCCTGGAACTCGCGCCACTCGCCCGGGCTCATGCCCGACGTCTCCTGCGTCACGGCCTCGCCCGCCAGCATCCGCCGCAAGCAGCGCATCGCCGGGCCCGAGAGCTGCACGCCCTCCAACCGATAGTCCCGGAAGGCCGCCCAGACCGCGGGGACCCACGCCTCGACCACGCCCGCGATGGCCTCGGCGTAGGCGCGGATCTCGTACTGGGCATGGGCATCGGCGCGCAGGCGCAGGAAGTGCAGCAGGTTGTGCAGGTCCGTCTTCCAGTACCACTGGGTATAGACGTTGGCGGGCAGCACCATGCGGGCGAGCTCGCGCGCCAGCGCCGGGTTCTCGCCCTCCTCCTCGCCCAACAGCCGCTGGTAGAGCGCGTAGGACCGCCCCGCCTCGTCCGCCAGCAGCGCGCGCACGGCCTCGGCGGCGGCGGGCTCCAGCGCCTCGCCCCGGCCCTGGCGGTTGGTCGCGGCCTGCGCTGCCATATGCTCGGCCGCGGGGACATAGAACTCGCGGTCCAGGATCGAATAGCGGGCCGAGATCTCGTTCACGTTGGCGGTGCGGTGGCGGATCCACTGGCGCGCCACGAAGATCGGCAGCTTCACGTGCAGCTTGATCTCGCACATCTCGAACGGGGTCGAGTGCCAGTGCCGCATCAGGTACCGGATCAGCCCCGCATCGTCGCGCGCCGTCTTGGTGCCCCGCCCATAGGACACCCGCGCCGCCTGCACCACGGCCGCATCGTCGCCCATATAGTCGACGACCCGCACGAACCCGTGGTCCAGCACCGGGATCGCTCGGCCGAGCTGCGCGTCGAGCGCGGGGACGCTGGTCCGCATCAGCGCGGTGTCGGGCACGTCCTGGTTTCTCTCGTCATCGCGCGACATATCATTCATCGGACGTCCCCAAGCCTGTCCTGCCGTACGCTTCGTCTGTCACGGAAGGATCACTAACCTGCCCAGAAATAGCAGCCCTGCCTGTGGGCGAATTTGTGGACGGAAAAAAAGCTCCGGGGACAACCGGCGATCTGATGTGGACAACAGAACGAGAGACGACGCCATGGCCGCGCGCTACCTGCACACGATGATCCGGGTGCACGACCTCGACAAGACCATCGACTGGTTTCAGCGCTACCTGGGGCTGGAGGAGACCCGGCGGACCGAGAGCGAGGCAGGCAAGTTCACCCTGGTCTTCCTCTGCCCTCCCGGCGAGCCGGACAAGCCGGTCGAGCTGACCTACAACTGGGGCTCGGACGAGGATTACGGCCACGGCCGCGCCTTCGGCCACCTCGCCTATGGGGTCGAGGACATATACGCCACCTGCCAGCAGATGATGGACGACGGGCTGACCATCCACCGCCCCCCGCGCGACGGGCGCATGGCATTCGTCAAAACGCCAGACGGGATCTCGGTCGAGCTGCTGCAGATCGGCGAGCCGCTGGCCAAGGCCGAACCCTGGGCCTCGATGGGCAACACCGGCTCCTGGTGAGCCCGGCAGCCTGTCCGCCGTGCATCGGGGGGCCGTTGACCTGGTGTTCGGGCCAACCCGCAGGGCCGCGGCAGCGCGATCCCGTGGCTGTTCGCAGCACCCTGCCGCTGCCGCTTACCCGGTCTCTCCCGTCGCGACGGGCGCGCCCGCCAGCCTGCAAGCGCGCCTGGTGACCGCACCGACACTGCGGGCGCGTGCTCTCTAGCCATCGACCACGTCGCCAAACGGCCCCACGCGGCCCATCGATCAAGGCGCGGGTTGCACGACCCGCTCGCCGTTTCGTGTTGAGATTGGTCGCCGGCGGGCCGTCGATCTACCTCATCCTGATCGACCGCGCGCCTGGCATGTTCCGGCCCCGCGCGGCCAGTGCCGGAGATGCCGATGCCCCGCCTCGCGCGCCGAGATCAGAGACCCCGCCGCCCGGCGGGTAGCCTCCGTTTCACGGTACGTCTCGCGCCGCTCGCGCGGGCTCTGGCCGTGGCGCTGGCCGGCACGCTGGGTCTGGCCGCCGCACCAGCGGCCGCCAACTGCAAGCTGGCGCTGGTGCTTGGCCTCGATATCTCATCTTCGGTCAACGAGCAGGAGTATCTGCTGCAGCTCGGCGGGTTGGCCGATGCGCTGAGCCACGAGCTGGTGATCGACGCGATCCTCAAGCCCGAGGGCAGCTCGATCGCGGTCATCGCGTTCGAATGGTCGGGGTATGCGCAGCAGGATCTGATCACCGGCTGGCACGTGCTGGACAGCGCCGAGGCGGTGCACGCCTATGCCGGGCGCCTGCGCGCCCACCGTCGCACCTATTCCGACTTTCCCACCGCCATCGGGCGGGCGGTCGAGTATGCCGCGCGGCTGTTCGACAGCGCGCCGCCCTGCGCGCGCCGCACCATCGATCTGTCGGGCGATGGCGAGAACAATGACGGCGTGGGACCCGACAAGGTGCGCGAGACCGGGCTGTTGAACGGCATCACCATCAACGGCCTGGTGATCCTGGGCGCCTATCCCAACCCGGCGATCTACTACCGAACGCATGTCATGCAGGGGCCGGCCGCGTTCGTCGCCCTCGCCCGCGACTTCGAGGATTATCGTCGCGTGATGTTGGGCAAGCTCCTGCGCGAAATCGAACAGCAGCTGATCCTGGGCCAAGTGCTCGAGGAAGCCGCCGCCCAGCAAAAGGCCGCGCCATGACCGACCCTCGCCACCCCCGCCGCCCGGCAGCCGCATCACCGCGGCGCCGCTCGCGGGTCG
>JBCCMW010000425.1:0-2996 GCA_039026175.1 Pseudomonadota bacterium | reverse complement strand
CCGCCACACGCCGTTCTTCACCAACTACCGCCCGCAGTTCTACTTCCGCACGACTGATGTGACGGGCACGGTCGAGCTGCCCTCGGGCACCGAGATGGTGATGCCGGGCGACAATGTGTCGTTTACTGTTCAGTTGATCGCGCCGATCGCGATGGAGGAGAAGCTGCGCTTTGCCATCCGCGAGGGCGGCCGAACGGTCGGCGCCGGGGTCGTCTCGAAGATCCTCGAGTAAAACTGGTCAGGAATCGACACGGCCGGGCACGATGCCCGGCCGTGTCTTCTTTTTTCGGCAGGCCGCAACCGGGGCCATGGACATGGAAAGGCCCCTCTCTGGTCCCGGGGGGCGTGTGAGGCGACGATGCAAGGTCAGAACATAAGAATCCGGCTGAAAGCCTTCGATCACCGCGTGCTGGACGCCAGCACCCAGGAGATCGTGAACACGGCAAAGCGGACGGGCGCCCAGGTGCGCGGCCCGATCCCGCTGCCGAACAAGCTGGAGAAGTTCACGGTCCTGCGGGGCCCGCACATCGACAAGAAGAGCCGCGAGCAGTTCGAGATCCGCACCCACAAGCGGCTGCTCGACATCGTGGACCCGACGCCGCAGACGGTGGACGCGCTGATGAAGCTCGATCTCGCCGCCGGCGTCGACGTCGAGATCAAGCTCTGAGGAGGTGCGGCCGATGCGTTCCGGCGTGATCGCGAAGAAGCTGGGCATGACGCGGCTGTTCCTGGAGAACGGCCGCCAGATCCCGGTGACGGTGCTGCAGATGGAGAGCCTGCGGGTGGTGGCGCAGCGCACCGCCGAGCGCGACGGCTATACCGCGGTGCAACTGGGCGCGGGCAGCGCCAAGGCGAAGAACACCGCCAAGCCGATGCGCGGCCACTTCGCCAAGGCGAGCGTGGCGCCCAAGCGCAAGCTGGCCGAGTTTCGGGTCAGCCCCGACAACATGATCGACGTGGGCGCGGAGATCACCGCAGACCACTATGCCGCCGGGCAGTATGTCGACGTGGCCGGGACCTCGATCGGCAAGGGCTTTGCCGGTGCGATGAAGCGGCACAATTTCGGGGGCCTGCGCGCCTCGCACGGCGTGTCGATCAGCCACCGCAGCCACGGCTCGACCGGCCAGTGCCAGGACCCGGGCCGCGTGTTCAAGGGCAAAAAGATGGCCGGCCATCTGGGTGCCGCGCGGGTGACGGTGCAGAACCTCGAGATCGTGCGCACCGACAGCGCGCGCGGCCTGATCATGGTCAAGGGTGCCGTGCCCGGCTCGAAGGGCGGCTGGGTCACCATCAAGGACGCGGTCAAGAAGCCGCTGCCCGATGGCGTGCCGATGCCGGCCGCGCTGCGGGCGTCGGAGCCCGCGGCCGCGGCGCCGGCCGAAGACAGCGCGCCCGCCGAGGGAGGTGAGGCATGAAGGTTGACGTAATCGACCTCGACGCCGCGGGCTGCGGCGAGGCGGAACTGGACGAGGCGCTGTTCGGCGTGGAGCCGCGCGCCGACATCCTGCACCGGGTGGTCCGCTGGCAGCTGGCCAAGCGCCAGGCCGGCACGCACAAGACCAAGTCGCGCGGCGAGGTCAGCTACTCGACCCGCAAGATCTATCGCCAGAAGGGCACCGGCGGCGCCCGCCACGGTGACCGCGCGGTCAGCCAGTTCCGCAAGGGCGGCACCAGCAAGGGCCCGGTCCCGCGCAGCCACGCGCACGACCTGCCCAAGAAGGTGCGGGCGCTGGGGCTGAAGATGGCGCTGAGCGCCAAGGCGCGCGAGGGCAAGGTCGTGGTGCTGGACAAGGCTGCGCTGGCCGAGGGCAAGACCAAGGTGCTGCGCGCCAAGATCGAGGGCCTGGGCTGGCGCTCGGCGTTGGTGATCGACGGGCCGGCGTTGGACGAGAATTTCGAGCGGGCGGCGCGCAACCTGGATAGCGTGCACCTGATGGCGGGGGCCGGCGCCAACGTCTACGACATCCTCAAGAACGACACGCTGGTGCTGACCCGCGCGGGGCTGGAGGCCGTGGTCGCGCGGTTCTCGGCGGCACCCGCCGCTGCGGCACCCGCGGGCGAGGAGGGCCCGGCATGACCGCCAAAGCAGAGCTTTATGAGGTGATCCGCCGCCCCGTCATCACCGAGAAGGCGACGCTGGTGGGCGAGAACAACGCCGTCGTCTTCGAGGTGTCGCGCGCGGCGTCCAAACCGATGATCAAGGAGGCCGTCGAGGCGCTGTTCGGCGTCAAGGTCAAGGCGGTCAACACGCTGCGCACCGACGGCAAGGTCAAGCGCTTCCGCGGCCGGGTCGGCCAGCGCAACGAGGTGAAGAAAGCGTATGTGACCCTCGAGGAGGGGCACTCGATCGACGTGACGACGGGTCTCTGACGCTGCGTTGCACGCACCCTACCGCGTGTGGGGTGGTGGGCGGCGCGGACCCGAAGGCTAACCAAAACGGAAGACAGCAAGCATGGCGTTGAAATCCTACAATCCCACGACGCCGGGCCAGCGCGGGCTGGTTCTGATCGACCGTTCGGACCTGTGGAAAGGCCGCCCCGAGAAGACCCTGACCGAGGGTCTGACCAAGAAGGGCGGGCGCAACAACACCGGACGGATCACGGCGCGGCGGATCGGCGGCGGGGCCAAGCGGCTCTACCGCGTGGTCGACTTCAAGCGGCGCAAGATGGACGTTGCCGCCACGGTCGAGCGGATCGAGTATGATCCCAACCGCACGGCGTTCATCGCGCTCATCCGCTACGAGGATGGCGAGCTGGCCTACATCCTGGCGCCGCAGCGGCTGAGCGTCGGTGACACGGTCGTGGCGGGGCGCAAGGTCGACATCAAGCCCGGCAACGCGATGCCGTTTGCGGGCATGCCGATCGGCACCATCGTGCACAACATCGAGATGAAGCCCGGGAAGCCGTTGGCACCGTGGAGCTGGACGCCGTCGAAGCCGGCGGCTTTGGCGGTTCCGCCGGCGTGGCGGAAGTCTTCGACGAGCTGTTCGATTTCGG
>JBCCMW010000424.1:0-2996 GCA_039026175.1 Pseudomonadota bacterium | reverse complement strand
GAGCGACGGCCGCCCGCACTATCTGGTGGTCAATGCCGACGAGTCCGAGCCCGGCACCTGCAAGGACCGCGAGATCATGCGCCACGACCCGCACACGCTGGTCGAGGGCTGCCTGATCTCGCGGTCCTTGCAGGTGCCGGGCTCGGACTCGTCGGCATTGACCACCAGATAGTGCGGG
This sequence comes from Pseudomonadota bacterium, assembly GCA_039026175.1. Classification (GTDB taxonomy): domain Bacteria; phylum Pseudomonadota; class Alphaproteobacteria; order Rhodobacterales; family Rhodobacteraceae; genus Thermohalobaculum. The sequence goes on along the minus strand of JBCCMW010000424.1, from coordinate 2,818 downwards.
CGGCCGTCGCTCTCTCTCGGCATGAACGACCACTTGAGCCCGGTGGGGAAGCCCGCGCCGCCGCGGCCGCGCAGACCCGACTGCTTGACCTCGTCGATCAGCTTGTCGCGGCCCATCTGGATGAGCGCCGCGGTGCCGTCCCAATGGCCCCGGGCGCGCGCGCCGGCCAGCGTGCGGTCGGACATGCCGTAGAGGTTGGTGAAGATGCGGTCCTTGTCCTCGAGCATCCCTACCTCCGTCAACTCTTGTCCGCGGCCAGCAGCTTGGCCTGCGCCACCCAGTCGTCGCGCACGACGCGGCCCTTGAAGCCTTGCAGATGGCTGTCCACCCAGGCCACTTCGGCTGGTGTCCAGGCCGCGATCTGATCGAAGTGGAAGAAGCCGAGCTGCTGCAGCAGCGCCTCCAGCTTCGGCCCCACGCCTCTGATCTTCTTCAGATTGTCCGGCCTACCGTCGCGCGCCGCCGCCAGTGTCGTCGGCTTTGCCACCACCGCAGTGTCGGCCGGTGCGGGCACAGGCGCCGGCCCCCTAGGCGCGGACGGGGGCGCTGACGCGGGCGCAGGAGGGGGCGCGGGCGGCTCGACGGCCGGGCGCGCAACCGCGGTCTGGGGCAGGGCGTTGTCGTATGCCGGCTCGGTACCGTCGATGCGCTTGATCGTGTCGCCGATCTGCGCCGCCATCGCGACCGAGGCATTCTGCCCGTACGCCGCCGCGCCGGTCAGCGAGGTCGCCCCGCCCAACGGTTCGGACGCGAAGCGGCCGTTCTGCGGCCCTGGCACGGGCACCTCGCCGGCCGCAAACCGGTCCAGCAGGGCTGCAAAACCCTCCGCCGTCAGATCCTCGTAATAGTCCTTGCCGATCTGGGCCATGGGCGCGTTGGTGCAGGCACCCAGGCACTCGACCTCCTCCCATGAGAACTGGCCGTCCGGCGACAGCTCGTGCGGGCGCTTGGCGATCTTCTGCTTGCAGACGGCGACCAGATCCTCGGCCCCGCACAGCATGCAGCTCAGCGTGCCGCAGACCTGGACATGGGCGACGCTGCCCACGGGGCGGAGCTGGAACATAAAGTAGAAGGTCGCCACCTCCAGCGCCCGGATGCGCGCCATGCCCAGCATGTCGGCGACGTATTCGATGGCGGGGCGCGAGAGCCAGCCCTCCTGCTCCTGCGCGCGCCACAGCAGCGGGATGATGGCCGAGGCCTGGCGCCCCTCGGGGTACTTCTTGAGCTGCCCCTCCGCCCAGGCCTGGTTCTCGGGCGTGAAGGCAAAGCTCGCGGGCTGGTCGGCGTGCAGTCGTCTCAGCATCTCGTCACTCCGCCTCGGTCGCCAGCGGCACGGTTTGCAGGGCCTTGGTCCCCAGCGCCTCGGTCCCCGGCGCCCCAGTCCCCAGAGGCGCGGTCCCCGGCGGCGCGGTCACCAGGGCGGGCACCCGGTCGGTCTCGCGCAGCCGGCAGGTCACGGGCGGGGCCCATTTCGCGGTCTCGGGCCGCTCGGCCGCCCAGACCTCCAGCTTGAAGTCGTACCCCGGCATCGCCGCCCGCATCGCGTCGACGGCTGCCTGCAACCGCTCCTGGCACGCGATGACCCTCGGCAACTCGTCATGGTCCCGCGTCATCGACGCCGACCCTGCCCAGGCCGCACCGGTCCCCACGACCAGCAACCATGCGCCGGCAGCGACCGCCCCGTACACGCGATACCACGCCCGCACGGGCCACCAGGGGATCCTGGCACGGACCGGCGGCGCCCGCCGCTCACAAAGCCGGGGCCCCACCATCACGCGGCCGCCCGGTCGGTCATCATACGACAGCGCGCCGTCGGGGCGGCGGCATCGAACTCGAACCAGAAGGCGCGGCCCGGGATCAGCCAGACACCGCCTTCGCGCGCAAAGTCGCCCTGCGCCGGCGTGCAGTCGAACGGCGGCTGGTACCACTGGTACGCAAAGCCCAACAGCATCGACTGCGCCCCCACGACCATGCCCCCGGGCGGCGGCGCGCTGATCGGGTCCAGGAAGGCGCGCCGCTCCCAGAAGTACTGACAGACGCCGGGCTCGGGCTGGCAGCCGACCGCGCGGTCGACCAGCCCGACCTGGGTCACGGCCGCCAGCACCGTCGCTGCCGCCATCACGCTCACCGGTCGATCTCGCCGAATACGATATCGAGCGAGCCCAGGATCGCGCTGACGTCGGCGAGCATGTGGCCGCGGCAGAGGTGGTCCATCGCGGCCAGGTGCGGGAAGCCCGGGGCGCGCAGCTTGGCGCGGTACGGTTTGTTGGTGCCGTCGGACACCAGGTAGACGCCGAACTCGCCCTTGGGCGCCTCGACGGCGGCGTAGACCTCGCCGGGCGGCAGGCGAAAACCCTCGGTGAACAGCTTGAAGTGGTGGATCAGCGCTTCCATCGAGGTCTTCATGTCGGCCCGCGTCGGCGGCGCGATCTTGCCGCGCGCGCAGTACGACGTGCCCTCGCACGCGCGCAGCTTGGCGATGGCCTGCTGCATGATCTTGGTGCTCTCGCGCATCTCCTCCATGCGGATCAGATAGCGGTCGTAGCAGTCGCCGTTCTTGCCCACGGGGATCAGGAAATCGAACTCGTTATACAGCTCGTAGGGCTGGGCGCGGCGCAGGTCCCAGGCCCAGCCCGAGCCGCGCACCATCACGCCCGAGAAGCCCCAGGCCTGGGCCTCCTCGATGGTCACGACGCCGATGTCGACGTTGCGCTGCTTGAAGATCCGGTTCTCGGTCAGCAGTCCCTCCAGATCGTCCAGCACCTCGAGGAACGGCTCGCACCAGGCCTCGATGTCGTCGATCAGATCGGGAGGCAGG
>JBCCMW010000423.1:0-3018 GCA_039026175.1 Pseudomonadota bacterium | reverse complement strand
GAAGACCATGGCGGCGACGGCAGCGCCTGCGGCGATCAGCGCCAAACCCGTCGCCAGCGCGCCGCGGCGCCGACGGGCGGGTGGCCCAGCCCCGGCGGTCCGCGCGGCGGGTGCGGCGGCCGCGGGCATCGGGCCTGCGGTCTGCCGGGGCACCCCGTCGGCCGCGGACCGTCCCCGACCCTTGATAGCGGCGATCGGCACCCGCGGCGGCGGCCCGCTGCCGCTCCCGGCACCGGCCGTCGCCGGCGGCGCCACGGGGTGTCGCGACCGGGTGGCGCGGTTGATCTCGGCGCTGGTCATCAGCCGCGAGAGCATGGCGACGTCGGCCGCAGCTTCGAAGCCCGGCTCGACCCGGCCGAGCAGGCTGCCCGACACCGCGACGGGCGCGAAACCCCAGCCCTCGGCATAGGCCATGGCCTCGCGCACCGTCTGCTGGAAGCTCGCCAGCACCAGGCAGGGCGCATTGCCCGCCGCAGCCGCGTCCGCCGGCCCGCCCGCCGGTTCGCCCGCTGGTCCGCCCGCCAGGGCCTTGGGCGGCGAGATCAGCAGCGCGAGCGCCGGGCCCGACTGCCCGGTCTTGGCCATCGCCGCCGCCATGGCGCCGAGCGGACGCGTGCGCCCGCCCATCGGCAGCCGCGACTCGATCACGGCCACCTGATCCTCGGGCAGCCAGAGGCGGATGCGCGGCGGTGCGTCGCCGTCTCGCGCGTCGCGCGCGTCGCGCGCGTACGCGGCAGCGGTGCGGGCCAGGGCGGCGATCCCCGTCGGCTGGCCATCCGCATCGAACGGGGCAGCGCCCAACGGACGCGCGGCCAGCCGATGACCGTCGTCGCCCGGCGTCGCGGCGAAATCCAGCGCATAGAGCGCGATGCCCGCGCTTTCGAACGCCAGCACGAGCGGCAGGTCGGCCACGGCGTCGGCCAGCGCACGGGTGAGCGCAGCGGGCACGAGCGCGTCGCCGATGCCCGGTAACACCCCCCCGATCGGGCGGCTGCGCGGGTCGTCCGGTTCCGTCATGCGCGCTCGCTCTCCTTCACGTCAGCGTGACGATACCGCATCACGCGGGCGCGACATAGGATGCTTGCGGCACAAAGCGCGACCACAACCTCTGCGTGTCGCGGCGGGACAGAACTGCCGCGGGTCGGCCCTTGGCGCGGCCAGTCGCTCGGCCGGTCGCTCGGCCCCGTGGCGCGGCCCGTGGCGGGTGTAACGTGCCGGCTGGCAACCGGCCCTTGCCACGGCGCGTGGCTGCGTGCCACGACACGGGCGACCCGCGGCCGGCCGCCCCGGCGCGCGGCGACGGTTGCTGACGGAGACCCCCATGGCCACTTCGATCGACCCCCGGTTCCGAGGCCGCGTGCTGGCCGAGACGCGGCTGCCCGACAACCCGGCCATGCTGTGGGCGCTGCGGGCGCTGCTGGTGGTCGCCGGCATCGCGGCGCTGGCGCTGGCGGCCAAGCTCAAGGTGCCGTTCTGGCCGGTGCCGCTGACGATGCAGACCCTGGTGGTGCTGTCGATCGGCGCGGCCTATGGGCTGCGGCTGGGCGGGGTCACGCTGCTGGGGTACCTGGCGGTTGGGGCGCTGGGCTTTGACGTATTCACCGGCTCGTCGGCCACCAGCAACGGGCTGGCCTATATGGCCGGGGGCACGGGCGGCTATCTGCTGGGCTTCCTGCTGGCGACGCTGGCGCTGGGCGCCATGGCGCGCGCGGGGTGGGACCGGCGGCCCAGCCGGCTGGTGCCGGCGTTGCTGATCGGCGAGGCGCTGATCTTCGTGCCGGGCGTGCTGTGGCTGGGTTACCTCTTTGCCGCCGATAAGGGCTGGTCGTGGGTGCTGGAGGTCGGCGTGGTGCCGTTCCTGCCGGCCGAGATCCTGAAGGTCGCGCTCGCAGCACTGCTGCTGCCAACGCTCTGGCGCCTGGTCGGCCGGGCCCGCGGCTGAGCGCGCCACCCCGGCGGGCGCCGCGGCGACGGCGCGCACCGCCACGCCGCACGGATCGACACGCCTTGCTGCACGTCGTTCACCATCCCGACTACCAGGCGCCGCTCCGCGCCGACCACCGCTTTCCGATGTCCAAGTACGGCTACCTGCGCGCCGCGCTGGTGCGCCGGGGGCTGATCGCGCCCGGCCGTTATCTGGCGCCGGCGCAGGCCACGGCCGGCCAGCTCGCGCTGGCGCACGACGCGGGCTATGTCGACCGGGTGCTGAGCCAGCGGTTAAGCGAGGCCGAGATCAAGCGCATCGGCCTGCCCGGCACCGAGCGGGTGGCGCGGCGAGCGCGCCTGGCCTCGGCCGGGACCTGGCTGGCGGCGCTGGTCGCGCTGGAGCAGGGGATCGCGGCCAACAGCGCAGGCGGTTCGCACCATGCCGGACCCGAGGGCGGCGCCGGTTTTTGCGTCTTCAACGACGTCGCCGTGGCGGTGCGCAACCTGCAGGTCCAGGGCCAGGTGATCGGGCGCAGCCCCGGCGGGCGCGCGGCCGCCCCGCGCATACTGATCGTCGACTGCGACGTGCACCAGGGCGATGGCAGCGCCCGCGTCTTTGCCGGGGACGACACGGTGTTCACCTTCTCGATCCACGCGGCGAACAACTATCCGCTGGCCAAGGCGACCTCGGACCTGGACGTCGCGCTGGCCGACGGGCTGGGGGACGAGGGCTATCTGGCGGCGCTGGGCGAGGGTCTGTCGCGGGCCCTCGCGGCCGTCGGCCGGCCCGCCATCGCCTTTTACAACGCCGGCGTCGATGTGTGGGAGGGCGACAGGCTGGGTCGGCTGAAGCTGACGCTGGCCGGCATCCGCGCGCGCGATGCGCTGGTGATCGGCCGGTTGCGAGGGCTCGGCATCCCGACGGTGTGCGTAATCGGCGGCGGCTACGACCGCGACCCCGCACGGCTGGCCGAGCGCCACGCCATCGTGTTCGAGGAAGCGGCCCGCTTCGCCTGAGCGCGGCCCCAGCACCGGCCCCAACGCGCCGGCCCCCAGCGCCGGCCCCCAGCGCCGGCCCCGCCGCGAGCCCAG
>JBCCMW010000422.1:0-3034 GCA_039026175.1 Pseudomonadota bacterium | reverse complement strand
TGGTGCCCGAGGGGCGGCGGCTCGTGCGGTGGCGGAGCGGGCGCAATGACGACCGGGGGTGGCGCGGCGCAGCGGCGGGCGGTGCCCGTCTGCGGCTGAGTGCCGACAGGTAGGTCCGACACGTTGGGGGGCACGCATGGCGGGCGGCGGTGTTGAGCCGACCAGGGGCGAGCGGCGGATGGCCTGGGCGGCGGTGCTGCCTGCGGTGGTCTGGACGCTGGTCGCCTTTGTGCTGCCCTTTAGCATCGTCGCAGCGGCGAGCCTGCGCGCCCGGGGACCCGACGGCGCGGCCGCGCGTTGGGGGTTCGAGAACTACCAGGCCTTCTGGGCGCGGCCCGCGCTGGTCGAGGCGGCGATAAACTCGGTCGAGATCGGGCTGATCGTGACGGTGCTGTCGCTGGCGCTGGCCTATCCGATGGCCGCCTTGCTGGCCTTTCAGGTGCCGCCGCGGTGGCAGCGGCTGGCGCTGGTGCTGGCGGTGCTGCCGTTCTGGACCTCGTATGTGGTGCGGGCCTATGCGTGGTCGCTGGTGCTGGCGCGGACCGGGATCCTGAACCGGGGACTGGATGGGCTGGGCCTGCCGATCCTGGACGTCGCCGCCAGCAGGGCCGCCACGGTCGTGGGTTTCGTGCACTTCTTTACCATGCTGATGACCCTGACGATCTTCGCCGCGCTGGTGCGCCTGCCGCGGGGGCTGACGCTGGCGGCGGCGGATCTGGGCGCCGGGCCTTGGGCGCGGTTTCGCCACGTGATCGTGCCGCTCAGCCTGCCGGGCGTGGCGGTGGGCGCGTTTCTGACCTTTGTGCTGACGCTCGGCGACTATGTGACGCCGCAGGTGCTGGGCGGCGGCAGCGAGCTGACCCTGCCCGAGGCGATCATGCTGGAGATCGGGCGCCGCGCCGACCTGCCGATGGCGGCGACCCTCGCAATCGTGCTGATGGGGCTGATCGGCGTCGCCTGGGCGCTGGCCGCGCGCCCCATGGCCGGCGCCCGGTTCTGAGCGGGGCGCGGCTGTGAGCGAGACACGGTTGTGAGCGGGGCGCGGATTTGAGCGGGGCGCGGCTGTGAGCGAGACACGGTTGTGAGCGGAGCCTCGCCCGGGGCTGGATCGGGGGCCGTAGGGGGCGCCCTGGCCGCGGTCTATGCGCTGGGGGTCTACGCCTTCATCTATCTGCCGGTGGCGGTGCTGGTGACCTTTTCGTTCCACGACGGGCGGCTGCCGATCCCGCCGTTTCGCCCTGCCAGCCTGCGCTGGTACGAGGCGGTCGCCGACGATGGCGGCGTGACCGGTGCGCTGCTGAATGCGCTCGCGGTCGGCGCGGTCTCGGCCGCAGCGGCCACGGCGCTGGGCTTCCTGGCCGCCTGGGGCCTGGCGCGCGGCGGGCTGCCGGGCGCGCGGGCCATGCAGTGGCTGATCACCGTGCCGATCACGGTGAGCTACCTGATCATCGCGCTCGGCCTCTCGGCCTCGGCCAACCTACTGGGCCTCTCCAAGGCGCTCTGGATGGTGGCGGTGGGGCACACGGTGATCAACGTGCCGCTCGCCTTTGCGATCCTCTACGCCGCGATGGGCCCGGCCGAGGCGGGGCTCGAGCGTGCCGCGCGCGATCTCGGCGCGTCCGAGGTGCGGGTGCTCTGGCACATCACGCTGCCGGTGCTCTGGCCCTCGGCGCTGGCGGCGTTCGCGCTGGCGCTGACCTTCTCGTGGGACGAATTCGTGATCGCCTTTCTGTTGACCCGGTTCGAGGTCACGCTGCCCGTCGAGATCTGGTCCCTGATGCAGGGCGGGCTCAGCCCCAAGACCAATGCCGCAGGGTCGGTCGTGTTCCTGGTCTCGGTGGTGCTGATGCTGGGCGCGGAGCTGGCGCTCGCGCGGGGCCGGCAGCGCCGGGCCCGGGCATGAGCGCGGGGCTCGCCGTCGAGGGTGCCGTCAAGCGCTATGCCGGGCAGACGGCGGCGCTGGGCGGGGTCGATCTGGCGGTGCCGGCAGGTGCCTACGCGGTGATCCTGGGTCCGTCGGGGTCGGGCAAGAGCACGCTGCTGGGCGCGCTGGGCGGGTTCGTGGCGCTGGATGCCGGGCGCGTGACGATCGAGGGGCGCGACGTGACCGCGCTGGCCCCGCAGCACCGGCCCACCGCCACGGTGTTCCAGGACTATGCGTTGTTTCCGCACATGGATCTGGCCGACAATGTGGGCTTCGGGCTGCGGATGGCGGGCACGGCGCGGGCGGCGCGGCGGGCGCGGGCAGAGGCGCTGTTGGCGCTGGTCGGCCTCCAGGGGCTGGGGGCGCGGCGGCCGGCCCAGCTCTCGGGCGGGCAGCGCCAACGCGTGGCACTGGCCAGGGCGCTGGCCCCCGCGCCGCAGGTGCTTCTGCTCGACGAGCCGCTGGGGGCGCTGGACGTGGCGCTGCGCCGCTCGATGCAGCGCGAGTTGAAGGCGATCCAGCGCGACGTGGGCACCACCTTCGTGCACGTGACGCACGATCAGGAGGAAGCGATGGCGCTCGCCGATCTGCTGGTGGTGATGGACGCCGGTCGGATCGAGGATCAGGGCCCGCCGGAGCGTGTCTACCGCCGCCCCCGCTCGCGCTTTGCCGCGCGCTTTCTGGGCGAGATCAACCTAGTGCCCGCCAGTGCCGGCCCGATGCGCGACGGAGCGCTGACGGTCGCGTGCGCGCTGGGCCCGCTCGCCGTGCCGCTGCCGTCGGACGGTGCCGCGCCCGCGCCCGGGACGGCGCTCGACATCGGCATCCGGCCCGAGGCGTTTCGGGCCCAGACGGGCGGCGCGGCCCTGGCGCTGCCGGTGGTGTTGGTCGAGGCGACGTTCTTCGGCACCCACTACCGGGTGGTGGCCGAGCCTCGGCCGGCCGGCCCGCCGATCGTGGCCCACCTGCCCCCGACCGCCGAGGTTCTGCCGGGGACGCGCGCCACGCTGTCGCTGGACCCCGCGAGCGTGGTAGCGCTGATCCCCTGAGACCCGTCGCGGCGGCGGGACGGATCGGGCCGAAGGGGCTGGCCCAGGGGGGCTGGCCCGG
>JBCCMW010000421.1:0-3044 GCA_039026175.1 Pseudomonadota bacterium | reverse complement strand
GCGCCCGTGCCCGTGCCCGCGCCCCCGCCCACGACCGAGGTGCCGCCGGCCAGCGAGGCGCCCATCGGCGCCAGCGGGACGGTCACGAACGTCGCGTCCGCCGCCGGCGCGACAACTGTGCCCAGACCCGGTGCGATGGCCGCCAGCACCGCGTTCTGGCGCGCCACGTCGATCTCCAGCGACGGATGCGCCACACCCGTCAGCGCCATGCCGGTGCGCCACTTGTGCAGCACCACCACCGTGTCCAGTACGGCCAGCTTGCGCCGCACGACCCAGGGCGAGGTGTCGACCTCGCTGTCGCGCATCAGCAGCACCGCCTCGGTCGTCGCCGGCTCGCGGACGGCGTCGAGGTCGCTGTCGTAGAGCGGCATCACGCGCAGGCCTACCTCGGCCGCATCGATCTTGCCCCACCCGCCGTAGCTGCGGGCGCGCTGCCCGTTCTCCGACAGCCATGCGGTCAGCCCGTCAAAGCCGATAGGGCTCTGGCGCAGCGGTACCTGTCGGTCGCCGCCGAAGCTGTAGATCGCAAACAGCACCGCCGCGAGGCCGGCCACTGCCAGCAGCATGTCGCCGCCCCGGCGCGGCGCGCGTCCCGTCGCAGCACTCATCGCAGGGCCCTCATGTCGCCGCTCCCGCCCGGCCGCCGAACAGACCGCGGGCAAGCTCCAGGTGCTGGCGGAACGCCATCTCGTCGACCGGGCGGCCGCCGAAATGCGCGATCTCGGACGCCCTGGCGATCGAGGCGAGCGCGGGATAGCCGCGCCAGCCCCGCGGGATCCGGCGCAGCGCGTCGCGGTAGGTCCAGCTTCGGCCGAGGCGCAGATCGTTGGCCATCGCCGCCCGCGCCAGCGCCGCGCGGCCGAGGGCGATCAGCGCCGCGCGCCGGTCGGCCATCGCTTCAATCGCGCTCAGATCCAGCGGCGTCTCGGTCGCGCGCTGGGCGGCGGGCGAGAGCGGCGCGTTGCCCGCGCGCTTGCCGCTGGACACGGTCGAGAAGCCCGTGGCCCGCGCCCCGCCCAGCGCCGCCACCGCCCAGATCGCCAGCCCCAGCACGATCACCAGGATCGCGCCAAGGACGAAGTCGCGGGTATCGGGGTCGAAGCTGCTGGCCTCCTCGGGTTTGTCCAGCAACCCCTCGTCCAGCGACAGCGCGGGTGGTCCGCCCTCGGGATCGTAGTAGCGCACGTCCAGCCTGTTGCGCCGGCCCTCGGCCGTCTCGACATACGCGTCGTCGCGCGCCGGCGGGCGCAGCCGTGCGGCCGGTGGCGTCTGGCCGGCCGTCGTCTGCGCGACGGCCGACGCGGGCGCCAGACCCGGCACCCCGATGAACCCTGCCACCGGCGCGGCGAGCAGGCCGACCCGGACAGCGATGGCGATGCGGCGCAAGCGGGACAAGGCGATCACCGGAAGACGGAATGGGGCTCGGGGCAGCACAACACGCGGATCTCGTCTTCGAGTGACGACACACTTTGGCGATACCGGGGCACCGACGCCGGTGCAACGCCGCAACCCCGGCCGCCCGTCGCGCGGGACGCCTTGTCGCTAGGGAAACTCACGTCGCCCGCGTCGTCGGGCCCGCCGGCATCCGGCCTCGGCGCTCTCTCCCAGCGCTGGCCCCTGCACGCGGCCCCGGCGCTCTGCCCCGGCGCTCGGCCCCAATACTCGGCCTTGGCGCTCTCTCCCAGCGCTGGGCCCCGTTGGTCGGCCCCGGCACGCGGCACCGGTACGCGGCCCCGGTATGCGGCCCCGGTATGCGGCCCTGGCGCTCTGCCCCGCTGCTCGGGCCCCGGTGCTGGGCCGCGTTGGTCGGCCCCTGTACGCGGCCCCGGCACGCGGCCCAGGCGCTCGGCCCTGGCGCTCGGCCCAGGCGCTCGGCCCCTGCATGCGGCCCAGGCGCTCGGCCATGGTGCTCGGCCCAGGCGCTCGGCCCAGGTGCTCGGCCCAGATGCTCAGTCTCGCCGCTCAGCCTCGGCGCTCGATCCAGGCCCGCACCAGCGGGGCCCCGGTGATCACCAGGATCAGCCGCCACAGATGGATCGCCGCCACATAGGCGGCATCGGCGCCGACGACGAGCGCCAACACCAGCATCTCGGCCTGACCGCCCGGCGCGAAGGCCAACGCGGCGTCGATACCCGGCACGCCCGCCAGGTGCGCGATCTCGGCCGCCACCAGCGACAGCAGCGCCAGGATCGCGCAATAGCCCAAGGCGGCCAGCACGGTGCGGCGGAGCTCGTCCGGCGTGATGCCCACATAGGCCGTCGCCAGCATCGTGCCGATCAGGAACTGTGCGGCCAGGATCGCCTCGGCCGGCGGGCGGTGGGCCAGCACGCCCCCCAGGCTGAGCCCCGCTGCCACCGCCAGCGGTCCCAGGATCGGTGCGCCGAACAGGCCCAGCCGCAGCGCCGCCAGCGTGCCCGCGACCGCTGCGACCAGCATCCACAGCGCTTGATCCGGCGGCAGCGTCAGCGCCGGCACGCCCGGTAGTGCGTCCAGCGTGCGGCCCCAGATCAGCGTCAGCATCGCCGGCAGCACCGCCACCAGCACGCCCACCCGCGTGGCGTGCACCAGCGACAGGGTGCGCGCCGAGCCGCCTGCCTCGGTGCCGAACACCACCATGTCCTGCAGCCCGCCCGGCATCGCCGCGTAGTAGGCCGTCGGGGCATCGAAGCGGCAGACCCGGCGGAAAAACGGCACGCCGACCGCGCCCGCGGCAACCAGGAACAGCGGCACCAGCGCGACCGACAGCAGGAAATCGCCCAGCCGCTCGACCATCGCCGGGGTCACCGAGGCGCCGGCCGCGAGCCCCAGCACCGTTCGCATCGCATAGGCGCCGCGCGCGGGTCCCTCCAGCGACGCACCGGCCAGCGCCGCGGCCAGGCACGCGGCCAGCGGACCCAACAGGAACGGCAGCGGCAGATCCAGCGCGTGGAACAGCGCCACCCCGCCGGCCGCGATGGCCAGCGTGCGCAGGAACCGCGCCGACGCGTTGGCCGCCGCCACGCCGCGCAGCCAGCCGCCCCGCGTGGCCCGTGCGGCCCGTGCGC
>JBCCMW010000420.1:0-3055 GCA_039026175.1 Pseudomonadota bacterium | reverse complement strand
GGCAACAGGGTGGGCGTCTATCCGGGCTATGTCTGCTCGATCGTCGCGTCCATCGTGACGGGCAAGCCCGTAAAGTGGATCGAGACCCGGCAGGAGAACCTGCTATCCACCGCCTTTGCCCGCGACTACTGGATGAAGGGCAAGATCGCGGCCACGGCGGCGGGCAAGATCACCGGCCTCTGGTGCCACGTGACCGCCGACCACGGCGCCTTCGACGCCTGCGCCGATCCCACCAAGTTCCCGGCCGGCTTCTTCAACATCTGCACCGGGTCCTACGACATCCCCACCGCGTGGCTGGCCGTCGACGGGATCTACACCAACAAGGCGCCCGGCGGCGTGGCCTATCGCTGCTCGTTCCGGGTGACCGAGGCCGCCTATTTCATCGAGCGCATGATCGAGGTGTTGGCGATCAAGCTGGACATGGACGCGGCGGAGCTGCGCCGGATCAACTTTATCAAGGCTGACCAGTTCCCCTACCACTCGGCACTGGGGTGGGAGTACGACAGCGGCGACTACCACACCGCCTGGGACAAGGCGCTGGCCGCGGTGGACTACCAGGGGCTCCGCGCCGAACAGGCCGAGCGGCTGGCCGCGTTCAAGCGCGGCGAGACCCGGTCGCTGATGGGCATCGGCCTCACCTTCTTCACCGAGATCGTGGGCGCGGGGCCGGTCAAGAACTGCGATATCCTGGGCCTCGGCATGTTCGACAGCTGCGAGATCCGGATCCACCCGACCGGCAGCGCCATCGCCCGCCTCGGCACCATCAGCCAGGGCCAGGGCCACGCCACGACCTTCGCCCAGATCCTGGCGAGCGAGATCGGCATCCCCGCCGACGACATCACCGTCGAGGAGGGCGACACGGACACCGCGCCCTACGGTCTGGGTACGTACGGCAGCCGCTCGACCCCCGTGGCGGGGGCGGCGACGGCGATGGCCGGGCGCAAGATCCGCGCCAAGGCGCAGATGATCGCGGCGTATCTGCTGGAGGTCCACGACGACGATGTCGAATTCGACGTGGACCGCTTCGTCGTCAAGGGCGACCCCGCCCGGGCCAAGACGATGAAGGAGATCGCCTTCGCCGCCTACAACCAGGCGATCCCGGGCATCGAGCCGGGGCTGGAAGCGGTCAGCTACTACGACCCGCCCAACATGACCTACCCGTTCGGCGCCTACATCTGCGTCGTGGACGTGGACGTGGACACCGGCGTGACCGACATCCGCCAGTTCTATGCGCTGGACGACTGCGGCACGCGCATCAACCCGATGATCATCGAGGGCCAGGTGCACGGCGGCCTGACCGAAGCGCTGGCCATCGCGATGGGCCAGGAGATCGCGTACGACGAGATGGGCAACCACAAGACGTCGACGATGATGGACTTCTTCATCCCCACCGCGTGGGAGACGCCGCACTACACCACCGACCACACCGAGACGCCCTCGCCGCACCACCCGATCGGCGCCAAGGGCGTGGGCGAGAGCCCGAACGTGGGCGGCGTGCCGTGCTTCTCGAACGCGGTGCACGACGCGTTCCGCCCGTTCGGGCTGACGCAGTCGCACATGCCCCACGACCATTGGCGGGTGTGGCAGACGGCAAACCGCCTCGGCCTGCACGGCCAGGCCCTGGCGGCGGAGTAGCGCCCGCTTCAGGTGCGGGTTCCGCCCCGCCCCCCGCGGGCCGCCCACGACCGACGGTGCGTTGCACGCACCCCACCGCGGGCGGCGGGCACCCAGCCTGCCGCTGCCGCTGCGCCCGGCCATCCGATGGGGACGCCCATGGCCTATGAGGATCTCAAAGCCCGGCTCGCCCAGGCGGCCTACGTGGCCTCGGACGCGCTCGCCATGGCGCTGCATCTGTCCCTCGCCCTCGGCCGGCCGCTGCTGCTGGAGGGTCCCGCCGGCGTCGGCAAGACCGAGGTCGCCAAGGCGCTGGCCGCCATCCAGGAAACTCGTCTCATCCGCCTGCAGTGCTACGAGGGGCTGGACGCCGGCCACGCGATCTACGAGTGGAACTACCAGCGCCAGCTCCTCGCCCTGCGCGCCGGCGAGCACGCGTCCGAGAGCGCCGTGTTCACCGAGGAGTACCTGCTGAAGCGCCCGCTCCTGGAGGCGATCACCGCACCCAAGGCGCCGGTGCTGCTGATCGACGAGGTCGACCGCGCGGATGAGGAGTTCGAGGCCTACCTGCTGGAGATCCTGGCCGAGAACCAGGTGACGGTGCCCGAGCTCGGCACCATCCGCGCCACCGCCCGGCCCCACGTGGTGCTGACGGCCAACGGTGCGCGCGACCTGTCCGACGCGCTCCGCCGCCGCTGTCTCTACGCCTATCTCGACTACCCCGACCGGGCGAGCGAGCTTGCCATCCTCCGCCGCCGCGCTCCAGACCTGGCCCCGCGCCTGGCCGATCAGATCGTGGGCGTCGTCCAGGCGCTGCGGCGCGAGGAGCTGGAGAAGAAGCCCGGCGTCGCCGAGATGCTGGACTGGGCGGCAGCACTCGGCGGTCTCGGCCTCAACGACCTGGCCCAGGACCCGGTCATGGTCCAGGCGACGCTGGTCTGCCTGCTGAAGACCGCCGCCGACCGCGACGCCGTCCCGCCCGAGGTGCTGTCGCGCCTGGTCGGCCGCGCGGCCTGATCGCCCCGCCATGCGCGCCACCCGCTTTCCGACCCGCGCCGACGGCCCGGCCGAGCGTGTGGCGGGCTTCGTCGCGCACCTGCGTCTGAACGGCTGGCGGCTGGGTCCCGGCGACACGGCCGACGCGGTCGCCGCGCTGGCGCACGTCGCCGCGACCGACCGCGAGCAGGCCCGCGCCGCGCTCAAGGTCCTGCTGGTGCCCGACCACGAGCGCTGGCGCGCCTTCGACGGGCTGTTCGACGCCTACTGGATGAACGCCGGGCGCACGCGCGAGCGCACGGCCGAGGCCGACCGCCGCCGCAAGACCGTCCGCCGCCCGCCGCTGTGGCAGCCCCACCTGGCGCCGCCCCCCGACCAGGAGACGGACCCGGGCGCCGACAGCGACCCGACCGCACCCAGCGTGCCGGACGGCGGCGACGGCGCG
>JBCCMW010000419.1:0-3076 GCA_039026175.1 Pseudomonadota bacterium | reverse complement strand
GGCCCCCCCCCCCCCCGCCCCGGGGCCGAATACGGGTAAGCGGGGGGGGTCGCCGCGTGGCTCGTGGGGGGGCGCCGGGGGGGGGCGGTTGGCGCGCCGCCCGGGGGAAGGGGATGGGGATGGGTATGGGGAGGGGGAAGGGTGGGCTGAGAGAAGCCCCGGGGGGCTTCTGATCGAGCGTGTTGCGGGTGTCGGGCCGCGTCAAGGACAAGCGGGCGCTGCCCGTCGCCTGCGGCGATCCTTGACCCGGCCCGTCACCCGCGCACCGCACGGGGCGGTTGGGCGGTTGGGCGGTCGGGCGGTTGGGGGTTGGGTGCGGGTTGCCGGTCGCGCGCGTCGGCGTGCCGATGCTGGGTGCGTGGGGTGGCTTCGGCGCGCTGCAGGCTATCCCGCGCGGGCCAGGGCGTGGGCGGCGGGGCTGTCGGGGGCGACCGCATCGGGCCGCACGGCGACATAGTCGTGGAAGGCGACCATCTGCTCGGGCCCTGCGACGGGCACCATGCCGAAACGGAGGACGCTGCGCTTCAGCCCCAGCACCCGGAACCCGTGCGCCTGGAAGAAGGCCAGCAGATCGTCCTGGCGGTGCGCCGCCTCGAACACGCAGAAGCGCATGGCAGGCTGGACGACGAGACCCGGCAGAACCTGGAGCTCGGCACCCTCGATATCGATCTTCACGCCGAAGGGTCGGTCGCCGACCAGCGGCGCGACATAACCGGCGGTGTCGACGGCCGGGATCTGGATGCTGCGCGCAAACCCGGGGGCGGTGCCGTGGTCCATCACGGTGGCCATGCCCGAATGATGCACCGGCGCGCGCAGGTGCAGCGTGTCGTCGCGGTCGAACAGCGCGACGCGGTGCATGGTGACCCGGCCCTGCAGCCCTGCCCGCGCCACCCCGGCCACGACCGCGTCGGCGATGTGGGGCTGGGGTTCGAACAGGTGGACATGGCCCTCGGGCCCGACGGCCGGCAGCGCCGCCAGCCCGATCGTCGAGTAGTTGGCGCCGATGTCGAGGAACAGGTCGCCCGAGCTGAGGAACAGGGTGACGGCGCGCGCCACCTTGAAGTCGTTGCTGCCGAACAGCCAGAAGATGCGGCCGTGATAGTCGTGCGGATCGACCTCGATCGATACGCCCTCGGCCGTGGTGGCCAGTCGCGGCCCGGTGACCCCCGCCATCAGCCGCCGCGTGACGGCGTTGAAGCTGAGCCGCGTCAGCCCCGAATACGGCCGAACCCGGCGCAGCACCGCGCCATAGCCGCGCATCACCCACTCAGCCATCCCCGCTCCCCCGCTGCAGGCAGCGCGAGTATCGCCACGCGGCGCGGCGACGGCAACAACGTCGGTTGTGCGTCAGGCGGGCCCAGTCAGGCGGGCCCAGTCAGGCGGGCCCAGTCAGGCGGGCCCAGTCAGGTGGGCCCAGTCAAGTGGCCCTAGTCAGGCGGGCCCAGTCAGGCGGGCACAGTCGGGTAGGCCTAGTCGTCGGAAATCGCACGACCGTCTCCGGCGAAGCGCATCACCAGATAGCCGATCACCAGGCCGGCTGCCGCACCCTCGGGCACAAACAACAGCGAGGTCGAGAGCGGGTGATCGACGCCCAACAGCGCGTCCACGAACTCGTCCATGAACGGCCCGCCCATCATGATGGCCAGGAAGTTCATCCATCCGCCGATCAGCATGGCACGCAGCCACCAGGGCGTGCGCCACGGCAGCGCCTCGCCCTTGTCCAGCGTGTCCAGCATCGCGATCATGGCGCCCACGGTCGGGTACCATAGCAGCATCGCCCAGCGAGCCTGGTCCGGCGCGCTGGGCAGGATCAGGGGAAGCAACAGAAAGCCAGTCAGACCGATCAACAGCCCGGCCATCTTTGCCACCGCCAGCCGCGACAGCAATGTCGGCGAGTCGAGCATCGCCTCTCCCATCGTTGAAGCGTCGGCACCCTACCAGCGCCGCCCGCCGTGCGATCCGTGCATATCGTCGCGCACGAAAACGAGAGCCGGATCATGTCCCGTCGCGCAAGGCAAGCCGCCGACGCCGATGTTTGCCCCAACTTCGCCCAGCGGCTAAGGCTCCGCCACAGGTCTCGGAGCACAGACGATGGCGCGCATCCTCATCACGTCGGCCCTGCCGTACATCAACGGCGTCAAGCACCTGGGCAACCTGATCGGCTCGATGCTGCCGAGCTGCGCCTATGCGCGCTATCTGCGCGCGCGCGGCCACGAGGTCCTGTGCATCTGCGCGACCGACGAACACGGCACCCCGGCCGAACTGGCCGCGGCCAAAGCCGGCCAGTCGGTGGCCGACTACTGCGCCGAATTGCACGAGACGCAAAAGCGACTGGGCGAGGGGTTTCGCCTGTCTTTCGACCATTTCGGCCGCTCCTCCAGCGCCCGCAATCACCGGCTGACGCAGCATTTCGCCGCCCGCCTGGCCGACGCCGGGCTGATCGAGGAGGTGGCCGAAAAACAGATCTACAGCCCCACCGACGGGCGCTTTCTGCCCGACCGCTATGTCACCGGGACCTGCCCCAACTGCGGCTACGGCCGCGCGCGCGGCGATCAGTGCGAAAACTGCACCAAGCAGCTCACGCCCACCGACCTGATCGACCCGCGTTCGTCGATCTCGGGCGCGACGGATCTGGAGGTGCGCGAGACCCGGCACTTGTATCTGCGCCAGTCGACGATGCGCGAGCGGCTGGCGAGGTGGATCGACGGCAAGGCCGACTGGCCGGTGCTGACCACCTCGATCGCCAAGAAATGGCTGAACGACGGCGACGGGCTGCAGGACCGCTCGATCACCCGGGATCTGGACTGGGGCGTGCCGGTGCAGCGCGGCGACGCGCCCTGGCCGGGCATGGAGGACAAGGTCTTCTATGTCTGGTTCGACGCGCCCATCGCCTATATCGCCGCGACGGCCGAGTGGGCGGATGCCACCGGCCAGGACGATGCCGCCTGGCAGCGCTGGTGGCGCGAGGATCTGGGTGCGGCCGACGTGCGCTATGTCGAGTTCATGGCCAAGGACAACATCCCGTTTCACACCCTCAGCTTTCCGGTCACGCTGATGGGCGCCAACTATGACGGGG